>JBHBSX010000133.1:0-6905 GCA_041779175.1 Candidatus Altimarinota bacterium
AGTCTAATACAATCCAAAAGTAGCAAATAAATTCAATTCATTCTTTACAAGATTATATTTTTTAAAAAACCATAATCTACTTCAAATTCTTTCAAAAAATTTTCAAAAAAATATTTCACGAAATTTTATTAAATTCCAAAAGTAGTGAGCGAATTAAATTCAAAAGTAGGGAACGGATTTAATCCGTTCCCTACAAGATTATTTTTTTTAAAAAATCCCACCAAAGTGAGATTTTTTAAAGTTATGACAATTTTTTCTTAAGAATTTCTGTAAATAATTTTGGATTTCCTTGACCTTTTGAGGCTTTCATGCACTGTCCAACAAAGAATCCAAACAGATTTTCTTTTCCATTTTTGTATTCTTCCACTTGTGAAGCATTTTCTGCAAGAATCGCATCCACAATAGCTTCAAGTGCGCCCGCATCATTAGTTTGTTTGAGTCCGAGTTTTTCTGTCCATTCACGCGCACTTCCACCTTCAAATACGAGTTTTTCTATGACTACTTTTGAATTGGTTGAAGAAAGTTCATCAGCATTTACCATTTTGATCACTTCAGCAATTTCGGAAGTTTCAGCTTTGATATCAGCAAGTGACATTTTCTCTGGCTGTGCTTCAAAAATTGCAAACAAAATCGTTGTAATATAAGAACAAGATTTTTTTGGATCATTGGTGTGTTTTACTAATTCTTCATAAAAATCACTTGTGAGTCTATCATTTGAAAGAATACGCGCATCGTCTTCAATCAACTTAAAATCATTGAGATATTTGAGACGACGATCAATAGGAAGTTCGCCAACCTTGCGTGCGTCAATATATTCGCGAGTGAGACGAAGTGGTGGCAAGTCTGGATCTGGAAAATAGCGATAATCCATAGCATCTTCTTTGGAACGAAGTGGCGTAGAAAATCCCTTTTCATCATTCCAACCGCGAGTTTCTTGATCAAGCTGTCCACCTTCTTCAAGAATCTCAGCCTGACGAAGAAATTCCGCATCAATAGCACGACCAATAGAAGAAAATGAGTTGATATTCTTGAGCTCTACACGAGTTCCAAATTCCTTTGCACCATGTGGACGAATAGAAATATTCACATCACAACGAAGTTGTCCCTTTTCCATATCAGCATCAGACGCCCCACACCAACGCATAAGTTTTTGAATTTCTTCAAGATATGCGAGCACATCAGCCTTGGAACGAAAATCTGGTTCCGTCACAATTTCCATAAGTGGTGCACCCGCGCGATTATAGTCACAAAGTGTTTTCCCGCTGGCATGAACCAATTTACCTGCATCATTTTCAACATGCATATGATGAATACGAAAAGTCTTGAGTTCGCCATCAACCATAGTTCGCACTTCCCCACCCATAGTGATTGGATAAAACATTTGAGTAATTTGATACCCCATAGGAAGATCAGGATAAAAATAACTCTTACGATCAAATTCGCTATATTCTTGCACATTGCTCGAAAGCGCATGAGACGCACGAACCGCAAGATCTACCACACCTTCCGAAAGTACTGGCAACTGCCCAGGAAATCCCATACAAACAGGACAGACATGAATATTTGGCTCTGGTGCAAGTTCAAGCGCATTTTTACAAGAACAAAAAGCCTTGGTATTGGATTTGATACGAACATGTGTTTCGAGACCCATAACAATCTCGTATTTATCGTGATAATTTGTCATAGAATTTTTTATAATGCCTTTATTGTATAGATTTTTTGAAAAAATCAAGAAAAATCAGAGAAAAAATTTGTGAAAAAAATTTTTACAACATCAGATAACATAAGCAAAAAATCAAATCATCATAACAATTACTTATATATACTTACAAAAAAGTAATTATACAAAAATCCTATCTTTCAAACTCACAAATTCACAAAAATTCAAAAAATCTATATCTTGACTTTATTTGTATATTATTTATAATGATTTTATGTTTTAAAAAATAATTGAGATTTTATGAAGACAAAGTCATTCAATGTTTGTACCACACATATACCCAACACAAAAGAGCAAAAAGAAAATCTTCTCTCACTCAATAACGACCTTCTCTATGGCGTTTATGAAAAAGCCCTTGTAAAAGATGATGTAATTATTTTAAAAAATATTGATAATATTCTTACTTGCTTTCCTGAAAAATTCACACAACTACAAGGTATAAGCAACAATCCAGATATTATCATCCTTAATGCTGCTTCTCTTAGACAGTGAAATATTGAAGTACTTACCCCTCACAATCCTTCAATTATTCATATACCTCAAAATATTTCTTTATTATCAAGTGGTGTTATTGAAGTAATTGAAAGCATGTATACAGACAAAAATTGAATTCCTCACATACGTCAACACTTTCCAACAACACTGCGGGATGGCGACTGATTGGGTTCATGACTGCGAAACCCTGTTGCTGGTCGCAATTCTAGCGAGGATTTACACAGTGATATCATGAGAGAATATAGTGAGGAAAGTCCATTTTTGACTTTTAAAAATGGACAATTTTTCCTTACCATTGCTCATCAAGACAACAAAGAACAAGCAATTTGACACTTGCGTGACTCTGTAAAATTTTTCTTAGAAAACAAATACCTTGATTCTCATCATCCAAATTTTACAAAAGCAAAAAATATTTTTGAAAAAAGTTTTCGTCACAAAATTATTTATGAAAATCTTGGAAAAATTCTTGAAGATATTCTAAAGAACAATAGATTTGACTTTTATTCAAGCGAAGAAATTGTAGACTATACAAAATTTCCATGAATTGAAAAAAATATACGAGAATTGCAGATTATTGATAATAATAAGAAAGCTCTCTCTCGGGGAAAGTTTTTTGTAAATGCTAATACAAAAAATAATACCATTGAATACATGCAATTGCGTCAAATTCAATTCCCTGATGGACTTATATCACCCAATGGAAAGCTTTATCTTGAAAGTCAAAATCAAGGCTCAAAGAATGAAAGAATCACAACACTTGGAAAACACACGCTTCCTATTGTCAAAACTTTTGCTGACACCATCAATAAATCCCTACACTTCAAATTACGCTTTTCAAAAGAAAAAATCCATGAAAGACAATATTTACAAGACAATAAGCTCAAGAGAAAAGATATTCGCACAAGAACACTAGAAAAAAATTCTGAAAATTTTCAAGAAATAAATGAAAATTCTTTAAAAATCATTCAAAAAGAAACAGAAAATCTTGTTTTTAATACAAAATTTAATAATTTTCATAGACTTCTTGATATTATTTCTCAATTCAAAAGCTATAATAATATATTAAAAAATTCCCCAGAAAAAGCAATAAAAATGGCACATGCCAATATGAATACAACATACAATCTTTCTCAGGGAACTAATTGTAGTGGAATGGCAAGAGAATTACAGTCTCGCCTTCAGGCAAAATGAATTCACTCATATATTGTCAGGTTTTCTGCTTTTGGTTATTTGGATAATGAGTATATTGCAGATGGGCATGCGGGAATTATAATTCCTGCAAAAATAAAAGAAAAACAAAAATTTATTTTTCTTGATCCAGGAATTCGTATTACCGAACCAATTATTTTTGATGAACACCATTCAAACACTATAGAATGTGATAACAAAATTTTTTCTATTTGCAAAAATACAAACTCAAATACCCCTTTTGACTATTGCCTTCAGGTTTCCTGAAAAGAAAATATAAACATTATGCTCCCATTTTGTGCCAATGAAAAATGGCTCAATCCCGAAGAAACTCTCATTCCAGAATCAATGCGAAGTCGTGGTGTATACAAAATTCAAAAATTCAATCCAGAAAAAAATGAAAATATAGTATTCTTTTTTGATATGATTAAAGAAAGTTTTGGCTTGCAAATCGAGAAAACTATGGAATATATTTCTTTTGAAGAATTTATAAAAATTTTTAAAAATAATTACCCTAGTGAGAGTCGAGAAAAATTTATAAAAATTTTTGAAAAATTTTGAGAAAATCCCGAAGAAATTATTCCAAAAATTCTTGATACATTAGAAAATCTTGAAATTTTTCAAAAAACTATTCTCACCAAAAATTCTTTAAAAATTCTTGAAGAAAGAAAAATGAATTTAAAAAAGTAGAACCATAATCGTTCTACTTTTTTTGAAGAAATTTGTTTTTTTAAAATTTTTTATATAATATTTTTATAATAAAAAATCTATGCAAAAAATTGAATTCAACCTTGAAGGAACTTTTTGAGAAAAAATTATTCCTGTAAAAATTTTTCTCTCAAAAAATAACAAAAATCTGATTTTTAATATTCATGGCGTATACAGTTCCGCCGATGATGCCACTCACAATCGCTTTGCAAAGCATATTGCCGAATGATGAATTGCTAATATTATACTTTTTGGAACTTCTCGCAAAAACATTCCTTATGACAATAATCTCACACCAAAAGAAAATGGAATCAATAATTTTGTGGGAAAAACCTTTGAAAATGAGCTTGCAGACGCAAGAATTGTATTTTCTCATATTCTCGAAAATTGTGAAAAATTTTTTAAAATTCCAAAAGAAGAACTCAATATAATCGTCAATGGCAATTCTCTTGGTGGCACTCTGGCATTCTATCTCGCAGCAGAATTTCCTGAAATTCATCAGATTTCAACTGTGGGAACAGGACTTCGTAAGGCACAATGAAATTTTCCAATTATTGACACTTTTCCAGAATTGAATGAATATAAAAAAATTTTAAAAAATTTTAGAGGAAAATATCTCATGCATGAATCGGGTGATGATAACAAATTTTCACCAGAACAATTTGATGAATTTTTTGAAACTATTGGCGCCACCGAAAAACACAGAATATACTATCCATGAGTAAATCATCCATTTACCAGAATACAAGGCGAAAATTCGGAAATTCCTTATAATCAGGTTCGTGATAATATTATACATTTTTTTCTAGAAAAATAAAACCACCAATTTGGTGGTTTTATTTGATAGCAAAGCTTTTTACTTAAATTCTTATTGTTTTTTCTTTTAATCCACTCTGCAAGAGGAAATTTTTATTTTTTTAAAAAATTTTTATAAAATAATTCTAAAAAATCATATTTCTAACATTTTTTCTTGTTTTCAAGAATTCAAAAAAACATCCCAAAAATACTCGTGAATTTTCAGCAAAATAAAAACCCCTAAAATTAGTGGTTTTTATTTTATAATCATTTCTCAAAAGCATCTGTCTCCGCCTTGAAAATATCAGCATATGGATTACTCACAGATCTCCCAAAGGTATTTGTTTCATTTGTAGTACTGCTCGCTTGTGAATATAAGTCTGGACTAAATCCCTTACGAATTCCATACATATTAGCCACAATGAGAGTCTGGGAAAGATACCTTACAAAAAACGGAGCACTATTACTGCCAATTTGAGGGAAAATATTTTTTACATTTTCATAATGAGAATATTTTTTAAAAATCTGAAAAAGTGCAAATTCTCATGTATTTTCATCCTTCTTTCGATTTACATATTGATAAAATGCTTGTTCAAGCTCCTCAAGTTCAGTCTTTTTATTATGAAATGTCAAGAAATATTGAATAGTTCTATAAGAAAGCCAGATAGAATCAGAATTGAGATTCATAGATTCTGATAAAAATTTTTCGGATTCTGGCGACAATTGTTTTGTATCTCTTGCTTCTATTCCAATAGTATTTAATTTTTTTGACCACACTAAAGCATTAGTTTCAATGGTTTCAAATACTTCCTTTGGAATTACTGGAAAATTTTTATCATATTCGGGTTTTTCTCACAAATCCATTTCTTGAAATAGTTTAGAAGTTTTTTCTCCAGCATCTCCATCAACCTGCAATTTATTCTCATATTGCCCTGTATTCATAGCTACAAAATTCACAAGCATCTGCACACGAGTATCATGTATTGCTCGATTGACATTTGTAGGATAAAAAGCATCTATACGATTATACGGAAATATTTTTCATTTCTTACTATCAATAAAAGCAAAATCCATTCTATCTTTTACGGTTTTTTGTACAGTATCTAATAGAACTATATCGTTCTTTTTCAACAAATCCTTTACCTGACTTGCATCCTCCTTTGTGATATGAATTTTGCTATAAATATGAGTTGCAATAATTGCACCCAGGGCTACTCATGTCTCATGATTTGTTTTAACATTTCCTTCTTTAAAATCTTTTATAAATTCTTCTCCTGAATCATATCCCATAATTTCATAAAGAGGGCAGAATTCTTTATTACATTCCTCATCACCAGTGCCACCCAAAATCTGCCTATCTCGTGATGCTTTTTTTATGCGAAAATCTGCTAATTTTTTTAACATAAGATTGCGTTCCTCTTCAGAATAATCATCAAGAGTATTACGCTTTACTCTCGCTGCTGATCGGCTTGTGGATTTTCATAATATATCCTCAAACATCCAATCTGGCATTTTTCTCATCAAAGATGGAATGGTACCAGCAAATTTTCGCTCATTTACCATAATTGAAGCAACTGGATACCACAAGCTTCCAAAATTAACATTATCCTCTTTTGTATTTAGTCCATCTGCAAGCAAATGACGATTATTTCGCATGGTTTCCTTGAGGGAAATTATCTCATTATTATCATCAGGCCATCACATATCTATTACCCTTACCGTACCACTCTGTAAATCATTTTGCAATTTCATTAATGGTGCAGACTCATATGGCATATTCCCTTCTTTTGATATATAAGACTTGGAATACGAAACCCCACTTGGTTTAACCCAATAAGAATTGTCTTCTTGTGATTGAGTTACAAAATCATCAACCACCTCATTATATGGTTTTGTATTCATTCTCATATCTCCTCATGCCAACAAAGCAGCGCCTCCCAGCACAATAGCAGATACTGTAACTTTGTAATTTTTAACAATCTTTTGAGATATAGAGTGA
>JBHBSX010000134.1:0-4110 GCA_041779175.1 Candidatus Altimarinota bacterium
ACAAACAAAACACCACAAGCCAAATGCTAGGAATTTTTTGGATAAAATAAAATCTACAATGATGTAGATTTTATTTTATTTCATTTTTCATATGCAATGCCTCTCGCTTGATATGCTTATCTACAAAATTTACAATTTGTTCCTTATAGCGTTGATTTTGCTTAGTCGTACCAATAAAGCGAATTTCAATAGCAGTATATTTATCTTCATGAAAAAAGAAATTGAGTTTATAGCGATGCCCTGTATAACTTGTAAAATTTCACACATTATTTGCGTTTCGAATTGGAAAAATATCTTGTAAAAATTTTCTTAATTCTCTTGTAAAATCTTCCAAATTCATATCAAACCTTTCAGGAACATAAGGAATTTCAATAAAATCTTTAAAAATACTACCCGAATGAAGTTCTTCTTTTTGAACAATTTCAGTGATAAACTTATGACTAGGAATTAAAAATAATTCTCCTGTTGATTCACCTTTTTTATCTTTTCCAAGCAATCCAACCGAAAGCATACGAATAAAAATTACTTGTCCCTGCATATTTCATACCCGAAGTGTTGTCCCAATTGGATATGATGGTGTTACAAAGAAAAATGCAATAACCGACAAAATAAAATCTTTAAATGCCATAATCATTGCACCAACTGCCACCGAGAAAAAACTCCAATTAATATCTGTATTAATTATTATCAAAGACATTATCATTGTCATGATAGTGATAACACGAATAAAGTCGAGAATTTGATTTTTTTTATAATATTGCAGATAAAATTCATTATTTTCCTGATCAATACTTTCACTATGTTTTTCAAGAATAATTTTTTTATTTTTGTTTTTAATTGTTTTGGCTGTAAGTTCTATAATAATAGCAACAATAATAACAAAAATTGAAAGTTTATGTGCAATAATTTGAGCAATAAAATTTTCCATTTTTAGAAAGTTATTAAAAATTAAAAATTATTTTCCAGAGATAAAAAATCCTATGAGTTTTCATTTTTTGAGTTCTGTCCATAAGTCAATATCAAAAACAATTTCCGCAACACTGGCTGTCGGCATGTGAATCAGCGAAGTGGTATATTCTGCAATAAAATTATCAAACAAAGGATTGTACCCGACAATGATAATATGAGAAAAATTATCATCAAAAAATCGTATATAATCCGCAAAATTCTCAATATTTTGAGTATGCAAATTATAAATTTCATCAGTAAATTCTACAGGAATTTTTGCAAAATTTTTATAAAAATTATTAATTCCATCGAGCGTGATACGCGCACGAACTGCCGTCGAACACATGATTTTGTCTGCGGAATAATCAAGATTTTTAAGGATTTTTGCAAGTTTTTTGATTTGTTTATTGCCACGATCCGAAAGTCCTCGATCAAAGTCTTTTTGACCGAGGACTGACCAGTCGGATTTGGCATGTCGAATCAGTGTGAGGGTTTTCATAAAATTTTTTAACAAAAATATTCATCTTTTTCCCATCAATTTGGATTGTTAGCAATATATTCACGAGTGTTGATGAGTTGTTGTTCATTGCGCAAAATAGTATCATAGAATGATTTTTGCCAAGCGAAGGTCGAATGTGGAAAGGATTGGTGGATTTGACGAGATGTAAAAGATTTGAAAGATGCGATAATTTGAGACAAATTATATTTCTTGTTATCCGTAGGGAACGGATTTAATCCGTTCCCTACAATATTATTTTGTAAAATAAAAATTCCATGAAAATGATTGGGCATAAAAATATATTCATCAAGAATGCAATTTTTATAAAAATTTGGTAAATTTTTTAATACATTTTCCGCAATCCTTCCATATGCATTTAATATCATTTTTCCATTTTCTATTTTTCAAAAATAATTTTTTCGTTTTTCGGTACAAATAGTGACAAAATAATATCCATCACAAGAATAATCATAATTCTCATATCGCAATTTTTTGCGAATGGGTCAGTGGTACATTTGTTTGAAAGTTTAAATTTCAATAATTATAAAAAATATTTTTTCAAAAAAATTTTTCAAAAAATTTCCCATCAATTTGCAAAAAATTATACAAAATACCAAAAAATTATTTCTTCAAAATATTTACAAAAGTTTCTGACGGAATTGAAACCTTTCCAAATTGTTTCATTTTTTTCTTTCCTTCTTTTTGTTTTTCAAGAAGTTTGCGCTTACGCGTAATATCCCCACCATAGAGCTTGGCTGTCACATCTTTTCGCAATGCAGAAATATCTTCACGCGCCACCACATCATTGCCCACAACCGCCTGAATAGCAATAGCAAATTGTACCTTTGGAATATTTTCTTTGAGTTTTTCGGCGATTTTACCACCCAGATAGCGCGCACGCGAACGATGCACCATCATAGAAAATGCGTCTACAATCTCACCTGCCACGCGAATATCCATTTTTACAATATCATCAACTTTGTAATTGAGCGGTTCATAATGCAGGCTCGCATAACCCGATGAAAGACTTTTGAGATCATCATAAAAATCCCCAACCAGTTCGCTCATAGGAACTTCATAATGTAGAATCACACGATCAGCATCGAGATAGGTTTGATTTTTAAAAATTCCACGGCGTTCTTGCGCGAGTTGCATAAGATTCCCAATATACGCATTTGGTGTAATCATTTCTACTTTGGCAATTGGTTCTTCAATATAAATATATGTTCCTGCTTTTGGTAAATCTTCAGGATTAGAAAAAGTCAAACGAGTGCAAGTCTTGCCTTCATGTTCCACAAGTTCTGGCAAAAGTCGTGGATAATTGTTTACCTTATCGCCTGGAACCAGCGTACGATATGTTACTTGCGGACTTGTAATAATTACATCCATAGCATGTTCTCGCCATAATCTTTCTTTGACAATATCGAGATGCAAAAGCCCAAGAAATCCAGCACGAAAGCCATAACCAAGCGCAGGCGACGCCTCGTGTTCAACCGTAAGTGACGAATCATTGAGTTGTAGCTTTTCAATGGCGTCTTTCATTTTTGGATATTCATCAGTTTCTACAGGATAAATTCCCGCAAAAATATACGGCGTAATGCTTTTAAAACCCTTAATTGCATTTTTGGAATCGATATTTCCCGCAAAAATCGTGTCCCCCACTTTCGCATCTTGAAGGGACTTAAGACCAGTTACAATATAACCAATTTCCCCTTCATAAAGGACGCCAGTTGGCGAATATTTTGGCTTAAAACAACCAATTTCCAATGCCTCGATTTTGGCGCCAGTATTGATAAATTCCAGTTTTGTTCCCTTTTCAATTTTTCCAGAAAATAATTTGACATATACCACAACACCTTTGTAGACATCATATTGAGAATCAAAAATCAAAGCTTTGACGCTATTTTTGTCATTTTCCGTGCTTTCATGAGGAAGAATTTCAGATTTTTCCGAGAGCTTGCGTGGTTCAGGAATTCGCTCTACAATAGCATCAAGTACTTGTTCCACATTGAGTCCAGTTTTTGCTGACACACTGATAATATCTTCTTTTTTACAACCAAGAAGATTGATAATTTCTTCACTGACTTTGTCTACATCAGCCGACGGAAGATCGATTTTGTTGAGCACAGGAATGATTTCAAGATCATTTTCAATAGCAAGATACACATTAGAAAGCGTTTGCGCTTCGATGCCTTGCGTTGCGTCCACCACGAGAATCGCGCCTTCCACAGACGCAAGCGAGCGAGAAACTTCATACTGAAAATCCACATGCCCTGGCGTGTCGATAAGGTTCAGTTCCACTCATTTCCAGTCCATACGAACAGGCGTAAGCTTGATAGTAATTCCGCGTTCGCGTTCCAGATCCATAGAATCCAGTTTTTGCTCTTCCATTTCGCGTTTTTCTATGGTTCCCGAGATTTCCATGAGACGATCAGCAAGCGTGGATTTCCCGTGATCAATATGCGCGATAATACAAAAATTTCGAATTGATTTTGGTTGTGACATAAATATTTTTTTAAAAAATTTTCCCGATTATATGGGAAAATTGTATAAAAGCAAGAAATAATTTTTTGGAGAATTTTTAACTTTTATCTTTATAGATTTTTTAAAAATATACACTCTTAATACTTCAGCAAATTATCTATTTTATTCTCTATGGCTCT
>JBHBSX010000135.1:0-5321 GCA_041779175.1 Candidatus Altimarinota bacterium
ATAAAAAACCTTTGATATCTGCACGAAAATGAATTTTTAAAAATTTTTTAAAAAATTTTTTGATAGTGATTTTTATCTATTTTTAGCAATTTTTTGCAAATATATGTGTATACTAAACAATATTTTTATAATTTGTCTATTCAAATTTTTGAACAATTATAAAACCGTATTTTATTATTTACCTTAAATAAGCCAAAAAAATTGAAATTTTTTTAAAAAATTTTCTTGCTTTGATTTTTGCACGTTTTTTCACTTGACTTTCTATGAAAAAAGCCTAAATTGTAGGTGTGATACATCACATTTTCTTTATATTTCTCTATTTTTCCTGTGCAACATATTCCTGTTTTGTTTCATGAAATTTCTGAAATTTATTCAACGGTTTCGCCACGAAAATTTGTTGTAGATGCTACACAAGGTCTTGGTGGACATACAAAAATGCTTTTAGAAAATATTGAAGAAAGCGGAAGGGTTATTGGTATTGATAGGGACGAAGCAAATATTCTTCTTGCAAAAGAAAATTTAAAAAATTTTTCTCATCATATAGCGGAACATTCAAGTTTTGCTGATTTGGAAAAAATTTTAGAAAAAAATAATTTTCCACACTTGGACTTTATTATGTATGATCTTGGAGTTTCTTCAGCTCACTATGATGATGCTGAGAGAGGATTCTCTGTTCGTTTCAATGGTCCACTTGATATGCGTTTTGATCGCAATAAAGGAAAAACTGCAGAAGATATTGTTATGACTTGGCCAGAAGAAGATTTGCGAAAAATATTTTTTGATTATGCTGATGAAAAGAAATCTATTTTCATTGCTCGTGCTATTGTAAAAGCTCGAGAAAATATGCAAATAGACACTACAGAAAAGCTTTATCAGATTATATCAGAAGCAAGTTTTGATAAAAAATCTCCACTTCGTGTTTTTCAAGCATTGCGAATTGCTGTTAATAATGAATTTGATCATATTATCGATTCACTTGAGCAAGCAATAGATTTACTTCGTATTGGATGAAAAATTGCTATTATTACTTTTCATTCTATTGAAGACAGATTGGTAAAACAATTTTTTTCACCGCTTCTTGAATGAGAAATTGATGATATCACTGGACAGACTATTGTTCCTCCAAAATTCAAAAAAGTCAATAAAAAACCTATTATTCCTACTGTTCAAGAAATTGAACAAAATCCTCGTGCTCGAAGTGCTAAACTTCGCGTTTATGAACGTATTTCTTAATTTTTTCCAATATTTATGAATGCAAATTTGCTCGTCATAAAAAAAGGACATATTCCGTTTTTTTCGGAAAGAAAGGTGACTCGTGAGCATTTTCGAATGTCATATAGTCAGACTTTTATATTGGCGCTTTTTACTATTGGAGCACTTTTGGTATATTATGCATTTTTACAAAATCAAAATGCAACCCAAGGATATAATGTTCGTACACTGCAAACTACTAATCGTGAACTTGTTTTTAAAGAAAATTTGCTTGATATTCGTATTGCGGAGGGGCGTTCTATAGATGCGGTTATGAGTGCTGATATTATGTCTCGTATGCAAAATTCTGGAAATCCAACATTTCTTGTGATGACAGATTCTCAATTTGCTATGAATCACTAATTTTTAAAAAATGCCAGAAACTCTCAAAAGATTGATAGACATGATTCATTATTTGCCAGGAATTGGCGAAAAAACGGCGGCTAAGCTCGCCTTTTTTTTGCTCAAAGCAAATGAAAGTTATGTAAAAAATTTTGCAGAAACACTCGCAAAATTGCATTCAAATGTAAAAGAATGTGAAAAATGTCATGGAATGACTGATATGTGAGAAAAATTTTGTAAAATTTGTAATGATACAACGCGTAATGCTCGGGAATTGTGTGTTGTGGAAGACTATCTTGATATGCTTTCTATTGAGAGGACAGGTGTTTTTAGGGGATATTATCATGTGCTTGGTGGTGCGGTTTCACCATTGCAAAATATTACACCCGATAAACTTCATTTTGATACACTGTTTGACCGAGTGTTGGAAAATTCAGAAATTTCTGAAATTATCCTTGCTATGAATCCAAATATTGAGGGTGAGGCTACAGCATTGTATGCGACTGAGAGAATGCCACGAGAAGTAAAGATTTCTCGACTTTCTAAGGGGCTTCCGCATGCAGGATCTATTGAATATGCTGATGAAATTACGCTTCTTTCGGCATTTAGAGGAAGGGGGTAGATATATATAAAAATTTTTAAAATCCGTTTTTTGACGGATTTTTATAA
Source organism: Candidatus Altimarinota bacterium (assembly GCA_041779175.1). Lineage (GTDB taxonomy): Bacteria > Patescibacteriota > Gracilibacteria > BD1-5 > UBA2023 > GN02-873. Next base: position 2,263 of record JBHBSX010000135.1, read on the forward strand.
TGCAAAGATTATGTTGATAATATTTTTTTATTGATTTTGAAAATTTTAAATATTTTTACAAAATGTTTTCAAATTTTTTATTTATAAATAGTTTTAATGGAATATAATATTTTAAAAGTCTATTTTTGCGCTTTGTAAAGCGTTTTTTTTTTTTTTTTGAAAAAGAAGTTTTGTTGACTTTTGTATAAAATTTATATAATTACTAGCGTTTTCTTAAATTATTTTTTATGAAAAAATTACTTTCTCTTGTTTTATTGTTGTCAGTTTTGACTTCAAGTACGACATTTGCTATGGAAATAAAAATTCCAGATGTCACTATTTCTGCAGATACTGTAAAAATTCCAAATGTTATTGTGGATGAAAATACTATTAAAATGCCTGATATTTCTGTTAATAATAATGCAGTAAAAGTGGGTGATATTACAGTAGATAATCAGGGCGTAAAAATGCCCGGAATCTCTGTAACAGATTCTGGATTAAAGGTTGGAGAAATTTCCATTGATGAAAATGGAATCAAAACCCCAGGTGTTACTATTAATTCTTCAGGAATTTACAATGGATCAATGATTATTAATGATGGTAATTATTTTACAAATGGGGGATATTCTTCTACTCTTTCGCCTTTAAGTCCATTATCCTCACTTTCGAATCTTTCTTCACTTTCAAGTTTATCTTCAGTAAATAGACTTCCTGGTATTCCTGGTGTTCCAGCTATTCCAGGTGTGGCCGGTATTCCAGGGGTTGCTGGCGTGGCGAGTGCAAGAATGTATAATAACGAAACAGGGTTTCGAACTGATAAAACTTGGGTTTCTCGTGTAAATGGCGATAATTTATATCGTTCAGATTATGCATCTTTTCAATTTAATAAAAATTCTCTTTTGTGGCGTACTGATGATGAAATGTGGACAAAAAATTTTGTAAATGGTGATGTTTGGTTTCGTGATGATAAAACAAGTTGGAAACTTTCTGGTGATAAAAGTTCATATCGAACAGATTATCTAGCATTAGAAAAAACAAAAGATTCTATTATATTTCGTGATGATGATACAGCTTTTGAAGTAAAAGATGGTGTACTATATTATAGAACTGATGATACTTTGTTGATTATTGAAGATGATAAAATTACATACAGAACTGATTATGAAATTCGTAAAATTGATGGTAAGAACTGGAAATATATAGATGATAATAAATCATATTCAAACTAATTTTATTTTTTAAAAATTTTTTATATGAAAAAACTATTAGGAATCTTATTGCTTATTGGGTTGTTATCAGCATGTCAAACTTCTGTAAATACTGATGGAGCAAGTGTGAGTGTTGGGGCTAATGGTGTGAATGTTACTACTTCTGGTGCTCAGGTTTCAGTATCTGCAAGTGGTGTTTCGGTTTCTGCTTCTGGTATTAATCTTGCACAGATTGCACTCGGAACTACAGAATTATCTGATGAAGATAAAAGTCAATATGCTGAATTGATGACAGAAGAATTTGAGGTTACAAATTGTGGTGAACAATTTAATCAATTGGTAAAAACTTTTGGAAATAATTATGAAGCCTGTTTTGCTGATAGAAAACCAATAACACAATGTACTTCTGAGAAAAAAGTAGGAAAAGTAAATGTGGCCATTGTATTTGATGATTCTGGAAGTATGGCAGCAAAAATTGGGAATGAAAGAATGATAGATATAGCAAAAGATGAACTTAAAAACTATATTTCCACTCTTGATTCTTCTATTGGTGGTGCGGTTTTTGTATATGGACATAAAGGTTCTAATCAGTCTGGTGGTAAATCAGCTTCATGTTCAGCTATTGAATCTTTTGGTGAATTTAGTAATAAGTCGGAAATTATTTCAAAAATTTCAGCATTAGAGCCAACGGGTTGGACACCAATTGATGCTTCACTTCAGGAAGCTGAAAAATACCTTAATTCCATATCGGGTGCTGATGATCAAAAGGTTATTGTTCTTATTAGTGATGGAAAAGAAACTTGTGGCGGAAATCCTGTGGCAACAGCCAAGAATATTGCATCAAAACCAAATACTTTTATTGATGTAATAGGATTTAATGTAAGTGGTGATACACAAAAAGAATTACAACAAATTGCTCTTAATGGTGGAGGTAAATATAGTGATGTTCGTTCTCGTCTTGATTTTCAAAATGTATTTGCTGATATGAAGGCTTTTTCGCAGGAAATTTCTTGTGGCGCAAGTCAAGCAGCAATTCAGTTAAGAGATGCAGCAGATTCGCTTAATACATATTATTCTTGTATGTATAACCTCAGAGAAGAACAAGTAAAAATCATGACGCATGTAACTATGGCTTGTGAATCGGAAGTAGCTTCCTCTATGAATAATCGAATTCAATGAATTGAAACCAAACTTGAAAATCTGAAACTCGATTCTCTTAATCGTCTTAATAATTTTGAAACTTCTATTGAAGATGTACTTCAAAAATTTAATAAATAAAAAACTCAGTATATACTGAGTTTTTTATTTATGTGATTCTCTATAATCATTTTCTGCTTTTTTGAGATCTTGATAAAAATAGAGATATATTCCAGAAATAATCGACGCAAACACCCCATAAAAGACAATCATATTAAAATCATAAGAATGATAGTTGAATACTACTTCCACTACTGGTGCGATAATAGCAATTTCAAGGATATATTTAATACTAATATGGCGATATTTTGCATATTCTCGCATAATTGTGTATGCTTTGATAAGTACAATAATAAATGCAATATTGTGCAATAATTCTTGTTGCATAAGTGTACTAATTTGCGAAGGATCCACATTGGTATATTTTGGATTTTCTAATCCAAGAGCATATTCATTATACATTCCTCGCATTTTGAATACAAAAGTTGTGACCATATAGATCACAAGACTTGTGATGGCGCTATAGATATAAATGTCAACAATTTTATCAAAAAAATTATTAATTTTTTCACGAGGCTTGAGATTAACAACCGATTCTTTGGTTTTAAAAAATTTTTCTTTAAAAGACATAGATAATAATATTTTTTTCTATTGTATGAAAAAAAATTTAAAAAA
>JBHBSX010000136.1:0-3057 GCA_041779175.1 Candidatus Altimarinota bacterium
AATTTTTTGAAAAATTTTTTGCGCTGATTATACTGTGAAAAATATGAAAATACTTTCTTTGGACATTCAGAAAAATACTTTGGAAACTCTCGATATTTCGGGATTTTTTAGCATTTCTGAAGTTCATGCTATTTACAACGGTACTCTCAAACCTACTTTGGATCAGATTCTTCCAGAACTGCCAAATATTTCTCTTGCAAGAAATGTAGAGTTAGAAGTGGAGCCTTTTGAGACTTTTCCAACGCTTGATATTGTGCATTCGGATTTGATACAATCGTCTTTTTGGCAGAAAAAATATCCAGAATTGCATAATAGAAAACAAAAAATTATACTAGCCGAGCCACTTCGCGAGCCTTTTGGAGCCATTGATATGCGAACGCTTTCGCCGATTCATTCTGAGAAAAAATATGCTGATTTATTTTCTCGAGAATTATCTTTTCCTCTAAAAGTAAAGAAATTTTTTAAAAAATCTCGTTTTTTCTTTCGTCGCAACAAAAAAACACTTTCTTGGGGATTTGCCACTTTTTTTCTTTTTGTGGTTCCGATGCTTTTTTTTATAAAATTTTCTGTAGAAAATGGATATAATAGGCTTTTAACTCTTAAAGATGCGCAAAATATTTCTCAAGTCAAACGCATTATTCAGGACTCTCGTAGTGATTTTGAGAGAGCAGAATTTTTATTTTTGCCGTTTTCTTGGATTCCGCTTGATACTGTCGATCTGGTCAATCGTGCGACTTCTGGTGGAAAAAAACTTACAACCTCACTGGATACGGTTTTGGATTTGATTCCTGAATCAGAAAATAATTTTTCATTGAAAGTGGTGGAAAATGGCGAAAGTTCAGCGTTTCGTGGGGCCTCCAAAGATGTTTTCCCTTTGGAAAATCTGGGTGTGACGCTTCCGACAAATCTGCTCAAAGAACATAAAAATGAGATTTTTTCGGCAATTGCTGATCTTGAGTCGGCAGGAGAAATTTATCAAAATGCAAAAGGAAATTCGTCATATGCTCACAAGATTCGACAAGTGTGAAATATTTTAACAAGTATAAAACCACTTCTTGATGGTTATAAAGATAATCAGGATGTGATTTTGAAAATGCTTGGCGATAAAGAGCCACATAGATATATAGTTTTCAATCAAAATCGTGATGAGATTCGTGCTAATGGTGGTTTTCCAGGCTCTATTATTAGTTTTACTTTGTATAAAGGAAATATTTTGGATTATCGCACGGATGATGTGTACTACTATGATTGGAATTTATATCCACACAAAGAAACTCCGCCACCAGGATTAGCTTTGTTGAGTAATAATTATTGACTTCGCGATGTGAATTATTATCCTGATTTTCGTCAGACTCTTGAAAAGGCCAATTCTTTTGTAGAAAAATCTGGCGATTCTACACTGACAACGGCTATTGCTATTCATCAGTGACTTGTGGAAGATATTCTTGCAGAGATTGGCGAAGTAAAGCTCGAAGGGGTTGATATTCCATTTACAGCGGATAATTTTTCTATTCTTATGTCTGTGCTGGTGGAAAATAAATTTGCCAAAGAAAAAACTCCAAAAGATATTTTGTTTAAATTTATTTCTGCATTTGGAAAACAAATTGTTGAATCTCGCAAGATAGAAAATGTTGCAAAAATTATTGAAAATAATTGGAAAAATGGCGAGATTCTTATGGCGTCTCGAAATGATGAAGTTCAGAAGTTTTTGGAATCAATTCAAAAGCCACTTCCTTGGAAAGTGGATTCAAAAAATTGGATATATCCAGTGTTTACTTCCGTGAGTGGCAATAAGTCTGATCGTTATATTGACAGATCACTTGAAGTCAAATCCAAGCTTATTGAGGCTTGTACTTATGAAACCACAGCTACATTGATACAAGAACATACATATACACAAGAAGACAAGCAGGCTCTTGAAAATCTTATGAATACTTTTGGTCTTGAAAATACGGCAGAACGTGAAAAAATGTCTTTTATTCAATGAAATGGTCTCAATAAAAGTTTTGTGAGATATTATGTGCCAAAATGATCACTCCTTGTGGGTTCTGGAGCGGAGATTTCTGAAGAAGAAAGTGCTACAATTTTTTCTTTTATGATAGAAACTCCAGTTGGTGGCAAGGCGGAAAAAACGCTCACATATCGTCAAAATATAGACAATTGTTCGGATTATAACAAAGAAATTCCAGTATTTCATCAGCCTGGTTTGCGTACATTTTTGATTCCATAATATGTGAAATTTTCTTATTTTTTCTCCAAAATTTTCCTTGATTCGATTCTTTTTGCTCGTATTTGGAATGATATTTTTATTATTGTCTTGGTGGAGAAATTTGTCTATAGAAAGCGAAAAATCCGTATTGTTTCTGGTGGATAATTCGCTTTCTATGACGGTTCAAGATATTTCATCCGATTCTTGAGAATTGTTTTCTCGTCTGGATACAAGCAAAAAATTTTTAAAAAATTTTGTAGAAAAATTTTATTATCCATTTTCTCTCGTGACTTTTTCTCGAGAGATTACATTGGAAACACCTTTTACTACAGACAAAACTTTGATTTCCAATGTGATTTCTGGTATCACTCCTATGACATATGGCGGTGGAAGTAATATTTTGCTTGCCATAGAAAATACGGTAAATATCTATAAAACTCGTCCTAATACGCATATTATAGTGTTTTCCGATATGGAAACTTTTGATGAAATAATACATTTTCCTACTATACCGCCTCATATTTCACTGACATTTATAGGAATAGGAACAGAGCATGGTGGGCTGATGCTTGAATGATATACAACAACTGGTCAGCCATCGTATCGTCAATTTGAAGGGAAAAATGCTATTTCACGCCTTGATAAAAAAACACTTGAAACCTTGGCACAACGTTTTTCTTCGGATTTTTATACTATCAATACAACTTCGGATTTTTCTATGATTCAAGATCAGATTATGCAAAAAAATCTGATGACATGATCATGATTTGATTATTTTCGGATTTTTGGAATTATTTTTCTTTTAATTTGAATATTTTTTCCAATGTATAAAATTTTAAAAAATGAAA
>JBHBSX010000137.1:0-5387 GCA_041779175.1 Candidatus Altimarinota bacterium
AGCCTGCAGCTGAAGGGGCTCCTGCGGCGAAACCAGATGAAGGAAAGCCTGCAGCTGAAGGGACTCCTGCGGCGAAACCAGATGAAGGAAAGCCTGCAGCTGAAGGGGCTCCTGCGGCGAAACCAGATGAAGGAAAGCCTGCAGCTGAAGGGGCTCCTGCGGCGAAACCAGATGAAGGAAAGCCTATTCCAGGCACTGTAGCTACAGAAACAGCTCCGCAAAAAAATAATTCTGATGTGCCTACCCCATTGTCAGACAAAGAAATTATCAAAAACAATAATTATAGCACCATCATGACTGCTATTAAGAACTGAGATTATGATTTCAATGGTATTTTTGGAGCTGAAAGTAGAAGCCGAAGGCGGTTTACTGAAAAGGTTGTTGAGTATATTGGTGAAAGAACAATTACAGAAGCACAAGCAACAAAAATTCTTGACTCAGTATCGCAAGGTGAAAACATAGATTTTGGAGCTACCATTCGAATAAGTAAGGAAGGATCAAATGATCAGAAAACTCTAGAAGCAGTAAAAGAAGCTATTCAAAAAATTCTTCCAGCATCCCAGGAACAAAATCCTACTACTCATCACATACAAGCAACTACTCCTGCGCAAATGCCAGCAAAGTAAGCAAAAAATCCTCAATATTTGAGGATTTTTATTGTATTCAAAAAATTCCCTCGCATCTCATTCTTGGCATTCATTTGTATTCCTCTAAGGTTTTGGAGTTATGAGATGTATAGCAAGATGGATTTTAAAAAAATTTTTAAAATAAAAAACCACTGACAATATATCAGTGGTTTTTTTATTTTTTCGGATCAAGTCCAAACTCATTATCTCAAGCCTTTCCAGGAATAACCCAAATCACAAAAGCAATTACAGCAACCCATTTATTGAGCATATCAATTGCCTCACTGTATTTTACAAATTCCTGAAGAATATTAATTGCAGTAATAGGATCAAAAAAAGTTACCCACAAAACACCTCCAAACATTAAATTTACCAAAAAGTAAATCCAAAGAAAAATGTGCAGAAATCCAGTCTTATAACCAATATCTCGCAATCGTTTCAAAAGTTGTGCACGCATTACAAAAAATAATGGAATCAGCCAAATTGTGGCAGCAAGACTCCCGAGAAAATATTCATTTTGCTTTATTCCATAATTTTCCATTGCATAAACAAAAAATCCCATAAATATCAAACCAAGAACATTTGTTAAAAGCATTCTCAAAAAGAAATCAAGTCTATGAACACGACCTTCGGGTTCCACTTGAAACATCATTTGTGCAAATGTATAGGATTTTCCAGCTTTTGGTGTTTGTGTATTGTTTTCTGGTATAGTTATATTTTCTGACATAAAAAAATTTTAAAAATAAATATACAAACATTGTAGCATATTTACCCCCCCCCCCCCGTCAAATTTTTGAAAAATTTTTTATAAAAAATCCAACATTCTTAATTATTAATTTTTCATTCATAATTACAAAAAAATCCTCTTATTTTGAGGATTTTATAACCTTAGACGCAAGCAAAAATATTAGCCCAAGAAAAATAGGAAACACGATAAATAGCCACAAAGCGACAGGTCAACTCTGAAAATCCGAAAATGGTTGCGGCATTGAATGCAAAAAATTTGGAAAATTCTTTGCAAGAATATAAAAAATAATTGGAAATACAAAGCAAATATATGCAAGAATTTTTAAAAAATTTTTCATAAAAATAATTTAAAAAGTAAAAGCATTGTACAAATTATGCAAAAATTTGCAAGTATATTTTGCAGAATTTTGAAAAATAAAATCCTCACCTCAGTCAAAATAAAAGGATTTGCTAGAAAAATTTTTATAAAAAATCCAACATCCTTCATTCTTAACTCTTCATTCATAATTTTTCATTATAATAAAATTCCCACTTTCGTGAGAATTTTTAAAAAATTTTTATATACTTTCCACCACTTCCAGAATCTGTTCCCAATCTTCAAAACGAATTGCCTCGGCGCGAATAGACGAAGAATAGCCGAGAGATTTGATTTTTTGCATAATTTTTTCAGAAAAAATACCAGCAGATTTGAGATTGAATGCAAGTGTTTTGCGAGGATGTTTGAAACATTTGTCCCAAAGTTGCAATAATCCGCGTTCTGTGTCAGGATTTCTCTGTTTTCGTGGAATGAATTTGAGAACAATAGAATCCACTTTTGGTGCGGGTTGAAAGCTCTCTGACGGCACTATCATCACTTTTTCTATACTTTCACAAGCAAGATTCATAGCAAGCGAAAGATAGGAAAATTGAATTTTTTTGGAATTATTTTTGGTAAGAATTTTTTCGCCAACTTCCTTTTGCATCAGAATTACCATAGCTTCTGGTATTGCAAAATCTGCATTATGAAGCCACGGAAAGAGAAAATGAAACAAAATCGGACTTGTGATATAATACGGAATATTGGCAATAAGAGAATATTGCTTGGTTGTTGGAAAAAATTTGAGAACATCAATATGATGAATGGCAATATTCTTGGCGACGCTTTGCCAATCAAGAATTTTGCGTTTTTCGAGAATATTGACCATATCGATATCAAACTCGACAAGCTCAAGATTAGTCGTACCCGCTTCAAGTAAATATTCTGTCAAAGCACCATAACCCGGCCCCACTTCTATAATATTTTTCCCTTCTACTTCAACCGCATTAGCAATAGCAAAAAGAGCTTCCTCATCAATGAGAAAGTTCTGTCCGAGCGACTTTTTGGCACGAATGTGAGAAAAATCAATCAAAATCTATAAAATATAATATAAAATTTATTTTACCGCTTCGCGAATATAATGCGTGATTTTGGAACTGGCGCGGAAAATAATTTTTTGATAGGTGTGGAATTTTTCGATAATGGCGCGATATTGTCATTGAACGCCTTCTACAAAATAATTTCTGTCATTTGCATAACTTTTGGCGATTCAGTGCTGCGTCATAAATGAACCCATAGTGAGCCACATAGTTTTCTTTTTGTTGGCCAAATCTCGACACACAGATTGCGGAAAGGCTTCAGTTGAAATGGCATATTTTTTTCCAAGAGAATTGGAATTAAGAAAATCATTCACAAAAGTAAAACTACAAATATTATCATAAAAATGCACCAAAGATTTGGCTGAACCCTGTGGACGACCTTCTATACAAGAACCATAAGATTCTGTCCATGCAACCGCATTCTTGCTGCGCTCCTTTTGGAGTGCTTGCATATATTTTTTCATTTCCTCATCCACTTCATTCATATAGAGATTCACGGTAATATGATACGCAATTCTGTCTTCTGTAAGCCCCTGCCCATCTTCAAGCGAAAAATTCCCCGACGGACAATGAAAATCAGTAATAGTCGCCGAATTTCATACTTTTCGAGCTTCTATACACTGATTGATTTTTCCAACAAGTTCATCAGCAGTGAGTTCTATTTTGGTAAACTCAGGACACACCAATGATGTGTTTGCAAAAGCTTGACGCACACCAAAAGAGACAAAAAACAAGAAAATTATCAAAAAGAAAGCAAAAAATTTTTTCATATTATTTTTTTGATTTAAAAAATTTTGCAAAAAAACCTGTTTTTTGTTTTTCTTCGATTGGTTCGGGTGTGGTATTTTTTTCAGAATTATTTTCTTCTTGATTTTCGCGAAGTTTTTTGACTCCATACACACCAGCCACAACACCACCAAGAATCGCCCCAGTAATAACGGCATCCATTTTTTTGATTCAGCGCTTTACTACCGCTTCATCTTTTTTGGTATTTTGAGATTTTTTAAAAAACATAATTTTATTGAATTGTTTCTATTTTAATCGATTTTGACGATAAAGTCAACTTTGGAATCACAATTGTTACAACATTGTGTTCCACAGACGCAGAAATCTTGTCAAAACCAAGATTTTCTGGCAAAATCACAGAACGAGAAAAAGAACCATAAAAACATTCTTCCACGAGCATTCTGCGAGCTTGCGAATAATAATGATTTTCTCGACGAGTTCCAGAAATAGTCAAAATATTGCGAGAAAGTCCAATATCCACTTCTGACGGATCAACGCCCGCAATTGGCGCAATAATCACAATAGAATCAGACAAATCAAGAATATCCACCGCTATTTGCCCAATATCTGTCTCATGATCACGTTCCGTATTCATCTCCACTTCAAGAACATTAGCATTGGAAGTTTCTATAGTACGAACCTCCATTTTTTCAGTAGTTTCACCATCATTGGTAACTCAAAAAACTTTAAACATAAGGAAAATTAGAATTTAGAAATTTTCGGATTCACCGAAAGAATTTTTTTAAATTGAGAAAAAATCAAAGCCTCGTCAAAAATCTTGGCTTCTGGAAGATGAAAATCTTCTTTTTTCTCTACTCGTGATAAAATCTCGGACAATTCTTCCAAATGATTTGGATGAATCTTGATAGCATCAGGATAAAAATCAAAAGCCCGAATATCAGACAAAATCAACGGAATATCATGAGAATGTGCCAATTCTATATTGGTTTTGGATGTATTGTATGCTCCTACAAAAATCCAAGCTTTTGCTTTTGAATACAACATTTCATGCGATGCAGAATCGAGACAACCCGTGATATGCACCCATTTTTCCAATTTCTCACGACGAATCAAATCAGTGAGATATTTGAGATTTTTGGCGGAATTACCATGCAAAACCAAATGAGTTTTTCACTTATTTTTATGAATAAATTGACCAAATTCTCTCAAGAGAATATCAAGATTTGCCTCTGGACCAAAAGTCGCATCATAGAGAAAATATTTTTCTGGAAGATTATTTTCTTGAAAAATTTTTTCATTTTTTGAAATTTTTTCAAAAGTCACAAAAGGCAAAATATCAACCATTTCTTCGCTCACATTCCACAATTCTACCAATTCATTGCCCGTAAAAAAACTCGGAACAATAAAATGCGAAGAATTTTTCAAAAGGCGCTTGATCTCAAATTCCCTTTCCTTTCGTCGCAAAATATTCGCATTTGTCTCATTATCATAAAACCATCGTCCCATATCCATCATTATCGTCACCGTCGGAATATCCGCATCATAAGGCGAATATCGCGAAAAATTGACCGCTCGCAAAACCTCATTTTTGTGTTTTTCTAAAGTTATTTTTTTATTTGGCAAAAACCAAGTTGATGGCTTGACTCGGAGAAATTTTTCTCATTCTGGTGCTATTTGTTCGTCAAAAATCAAAAAAGTACATTCATCTGTCGGATAGTATTTTCTCCATTTTTTCGCCCAATTCACAGCATAACGAATAGTTGGCAGATCTTCAAGATGTCGAGAACGAATATCAACAATTATATGCATAGAAAATTTTATTTTTTCCATTATGCGAAAAAATGTGAAAAAGTCGAGAAAAAGCGTAAAAAA
>JBHBSX010000138.1:0-2621 GCA_041779175.1 Candidatus Altimarinota bacterium
AAAAACCGTTTGAAAACGTATCGTATTCTAAAATTGTATTGGAATCACAAAACGGAAAAACCAAAGTAACTTGGGATATGGACACTCAACTGAACTATCCGATGAATTTAATGAAATTGATGATGGATAGCAATATGGATGAGTCTTACGGAAAAGGTTTGGAACGGTTAAAAAAACTTTGTGAAAATAGGTGATAATACTCACAAAAAGAGTAATTTATCGCTTTTTGGGTGATAAAAAAAGAAAGTGTGATTTTTTCCTTGAATTCATTTTCTCTTTTTTTGTGTCAGAACAAGTGGAAGAAGTGATGAGTTATTTTATGATTAAATAAAACGTTGATATATGTTAAAAGAACAATAAAATTTTTACTTTTTGCTTGTATAAAAGATAAAAATCTACCTTTGCCGAAAAATAAAATTGATTTCAAATCTGAAAGAGAATCAGAATAATATATGGCAAAAAAGAATTTTAGAAAAATAATAAAGAAAATAATGTACCTATTTTTAGCAATAATCGCTCTACTTATTGTAGTTGGAGTATGGTTTGTCAATCAACCGCAGTTTGGAAAAAATCCTTCAGGAGAACGTTTGGCTCGTATTGAAAAGTCACCCCATTACAAAGATGGAAAATTCCAAAACTTGTCCGAAACGCCTCAATTTACGGGAAATAAAAATATTGTGATGGCACTTTTGGAATTTTTCACCAAAAATTCACCTTATCGTGTTCCAAAAAATAGCATTCCTAACGTAAAAACCGATTTAAAAAAACTTGACCCCAATGACAATTCGCTTGTATGGTTTGGGCATTCAGGTTATTATATGCAATTAGATGGAAAGAAATTTCTTATTGACCCAACACTAATTTCGGCTTCACCCATATCTTTTTACAACAAACCTTTTAATGGGTCATCAGGTTATCGCCCCGAAGACATTCCTACAGTGGATTACCTTATCATCACACACGACCATTGGGATCATCTTGATTATCAAACGATAATATCACTCAAAAATCGTATTGGAAAAGTGATTACTTCACTTGGTGTGGGGTCACATTTTGAATATTGGGGATTTACAAAAGAACAAATTATTGAATTGGATTGGCAAGAAAAAATACAATTTGAAAATTTTACACTGACTTGCTTGCCTGCACGGCATTTTTCAGGTAGAGGTTTATCTCCCAAGAAAACGCTTTGGTCGTCATTTATGCTTGAATCTTTGTCTAAAACTATCTATATTGGAGGTGATAGTGGCTATGATGATTTTTACAAAGAAATTGGACGAAAATTTCCGAAAATTGACTGGGCAATTCTTGAAAATGGACAATATGACGCCGATTGGGCTTTGATACATATTTTGCCGGAGCAAATTCCACAAGTGATAAAAGACCTTAATCCGAAACACGTTTTGGCAGTGCACAATTCTAAATACGCTTTGAGCAAACACGCTTGGCGTGAGCCATTAGATAAAATTTATGAAAACGCTCAAAAAAACGGATTCAATCTTGCAACACCCAAAATTGGAGAAATTGTTCAATTAAATAATGAAAATCAATCATTTGAGAAGTGGTGGAGTGATATGAAAGAATAATTTAGGGCAAAATCTAATTATGATAATAAGTATAATGATTTTCTGATTTTTACTAATTTATCAATTACTTTTTGAGCGTCGGGAACATCTGGCAAAGTTGATTGTTGACATAGCACTTCGATTTCTTCAAGTAATTTTTCAGCCATTGCAATAATCTCTTTATATTCTTTCTTGCCTGCTTTTATAGAGAGTAACTCATCGCGGTTGGAAGCGCGAATATCGAGCTTTCCGTGCTCGAAAATGTATTTTGCCGATTGCAATATGCGAATGGTATGCATTGCATTTTTACTGTCATAGTTTTTACCGTGTTCTTGGTTGGTATTATAACGTTCTTCATTACGTTTTTCTATCCAATCCCAATATTCTTTATATTTTTTACAGTAAATGGAGTATCCATCTAAATTACAATAAAGATAGGCTTCAATTTGCTCGTCTTTTTCTATGGAAGACAGCAAAACTTCATTTGAAAACTCATTTTTGACAATTCCTTTGTAATTTAATCTATTGTTTTTGTCATAAAATAGTGCAAACATATCTTTTGAATGTGGAATACGAGCTAAACCACAATTTTTTTGATATTTTTGATGTGTTTCGAGCCATTTTTTAAGCGGAATACTTGCTAATCCGTCCAAAATATAACAAAAATCCAACAAACTTTTACGTTTTTCCTCCATTGGATTAATAATTTTTTTATTCAATCCGTGAGCTTTTTTGATTTGCGTTTGTGCATATCCAGCAATGGTTTCCTTGCAAAGTTTGGATAAAAAATCTTCCACCACAAAGAGATTCATTGCAGGGTGTTTGTAAAGAATACAATCATCGGGTGATGCCAAAAGTTCCAACATATTAGGATTATTTTTCAGCAAAAGCTCCACAAACCTACCAATTTCATAATACACAATGTCATTGGTTTCGTTGCTGATTTGTGGAATATAATTTAGTCCATAAAAATCTTCTTTTGGCAGATAAAAAACACCCTTGATGTCAGTATCTGAGTTAGGTGTATCTAATCCAAAAGATTTACTTCCTGAAATT
>JBHBSX010000139.1:0-4724 GCA_041779175.1 Candidatus Altimarinota bacterium
AGAAAAATTAGTTCAAGAAATTTTAGGTAAGAAAAATAACCATAATCTTATTAGATTTACTGCTTGAACAGTAATGCCAGAACCAACAGATTGGAAAGGTGCTGAACATATGTATTCTTTTGATGAAGCATACAAACTCGAAACAGCTCGCAATTGGCTCTTTACACAATCAAAATAATAAAAAATCTCTCAAAATGAGGGGTTTTTTTGAAAAAAAATTTCATAAATGGAATAAAATTTTGTTTTAAAATAGGGAAAAATTGAGGTGCTTAAAAATACAAATTTCGTTGAAGAGAAAAAATAAAAAAGTATTATAGTGATACTTTTTTATTTTATTATGGAAACTATTTTTGAAAAAATTTTGGAATATTCGCTTTCTATTGCGATTTTATTGGGAGTTGTATGGTATTTTGCACAAAAAAATGACAAAAAAGATGAAAAAATTTATGAAATGCATAAGGAATTTGTAAAGTTGATAGAAAAAACAAATGAAACTATGCAAAAATCTTGTGCGGAAATGATTAAAAAACTTGAAAATATTTCAAAAAAATAAGAGAAAAATTATTGACATTTTTTGTAAAATAATTATAACAATCATTGTTTATGATGAAAAATTCTATGTATACATATTTACAGAATCCACCTTCATCGTCGAAGTATTTTTCTTATTCTTCTTTTTTCGCCGCTTAAAGTTATTTCTACTTTTGGCGGCTTTTTATTTGTAAAAAACAGAGTAAAATCCCTAATGATTTTTTAAAAAATAGTAATAATATTCGAAATAATATAATCAAAAATAAAATTATTATATTTATTTATCCATAACCCAACTTTTTGTCTTATAATATAAGTATGAAAATTTTCGATAAAATTCATACATTTGTGTCTCAAAATGGCATTCAAGATTTGTTGAGTGCTATTTGAATTGGTTCAAAAACTTATTATGATTTTATCAATATTAACAATACAAGAAAATTTTCAAAAAATATTTTAGATAAATTTTATAAGTTTTTTAATGAAACACCTGATGAGTATTATGAAAAAAGACTAAAAAGAATTATAAAAAGTGAAAATATATTTGGTGCATTTTTTCGAGAGCAGAGAGAAAAGTATAATCTTGATTTACAGCAAATTGCTAAAGAAATAAAAATGAGTATAAGACAATTACAAAACATAGAAACAAATGGAGTCAATCCAAATTCGCAGAATTTTCATAATATTTGTCGTGCTTATAAGGTTTCTGCAACAAAAAGAAATGCAATGATGGTAGCATTTTTGGCAATTGAAAATTTTAAAAATACGAAATAGAACAAAAAATATATTCAAAAAATTTTTTTAAAAAAATTTCATAAATGGAATAAGATTTTACTTTAAAATAAGGAAAAAATGAGGTGATTGAAAATATACATTTCGTTGAAGAGAAAAAGAAAAATATTATGATATTTGCAGTTTTGAGATGCATATCAAAACAAAAATCTTAAAGTATAAAAGTTGCAAATTTTATATAATAAGTGAAAATATTATTTTATAATTTTATTATTATGTCTACTATTAAGAATTTTGTAGAAACTTATATTGGTCGTGCAGTTGATGAAAATGGAAATTTTCGTGGAAATTTTCAATGTTTCCCTAATGGTCAAACAAGGGGTTGTCATCAATGTGTTTCCATTATTAAATGTTTTTGTAAAAAAATTTACGGAACTCCTAATAATGCATTTGGAGATGCGGCAAACGGAGCAAGTCCTAATTGTAAATTTTTACAATGATATGAAATTATTTCAGCGAATCAAAGACCAAAACGTTGAGATCTAATTATTTTTGAGAGAAATGCATCAAACTTCCATTGTTGACATATAGGTATTGTTTTGTCAGCCAATGAAAAAGAAATATACTACTTGGAGCAGAATGCCGGAAATGGTGACGGATATGGTTTGGGTAATAATGCTATTCGTATTACAAAAAAATGATATTCTGGAATTTTGGCATTTAGACGATTTTCGGGTATTGCGAATATCATTCAAAAAGATGAGTTTGATAAATTAGTTTTTCAAGGCGCTCCTTATATTTGGGAGGCAACAAATTTTTTAAAAAGACAAGATGTTGCTGCTCATATTACAAAGCATTTTAATAGAAGTGATTTCTGGAATGGAGAACGTCCAAATGATGGAGTTACGCGTTTTGAATTAGCTACAATGATTTCACGAGCAAGTGGTAAAAATATTTCCTATATTTACAATGGATCAAATCCGCATGCTAATGCCACATCCACAGAATTTACTATTATGATGTCTCGTGGAAAAAATTAAAAATCCCTAATTATAGGGATTTTTAATTTCTCAAATATTCATACAAATGAGAGATTTGTATTTCTCATATTTTGGAATTTTTTATAACTTCTTTTTGTTGTTCGGCTTTTATTGCTTTTTTTGCTAGTGGTGAATCTGCACCAAATTTTATTGAAAGTTCTTTTATTTCATTTGTAAAATCACTTTTCAATGTGAATGATATTCATTCTTTAAAATTGGTATCAAATTCATCTTCTGTTCATCATTGTACTATCTTTACAGGATTTTCTGGTAAAATTATGTTATTTTCCTGAAATTCTTTTAAGAATAATTCTTTAATATTTGGAAAATATTCGTGAAAAGTAGGAATTTCGTGAAAAATTGTAATATAAAAATCATTTTTTAGAATTTTCATAACCTCTTCATAACTTCCGTATAATATATTTCCCCAACTTCAATTAAAATATTCCCAATCTCATTTCTGCCATTCAATGTTATTAGTATTATCATTTGTTGTGTATGGGGCAAGGTAATCATCATTGTTTATCAAGAAAAAATTTCTATCAATATAACCCAAATACCAACATTTTCCATCACTTTTATTCATAAAAGCCCAGTAAATTTTTGGTAGAGTATTCTCTTTTAGAGGGGAATTATTTGCACATTTTTCATTATTTATAATTTCTTGTTTATTTTTATTTATTTCTCAATTATTACACGAAAACAAAACAAATAATATAATAAAAATAAAATAAAATTTTTTCATATAAAGAAATTAGGATTTTCTTTTATTATATACTTTTATCACAAAAATACAAATTTTTAAAAAATTTTTACAACAATTTTTCATTTAGCACGACCACTTTCGCTGTATTGCATAGCTTCATTAAGTTGTGAAAAATCAAAGATTTTGTCAATATTTGGCTTGATAATTTCTTTTTCTAATAATTTTCCAATTTCTTGAAGTTGTTTTCCATTGGCTTTCATAAACAAAAATTCATAATGTGCATTATGTTGTTTTGCAAGTTTTTTGGCTTTTCGGCTCAATATTTTCATAACAAAAACAATATACCAAGGAAGTCAGAATTCTCGAGCAAAATCCGCAGTTGGTGGCTCAGAAATTGAAATAATTTTTCATCATTTTTTCAAAATTTTGAAAGATTTTTCCAGATTTTCCATATTTTGATTATGCAAAACAAGGTCATAATCTGAGAGAATTTCTTCAAAATTTTCTTTTCTATAATCAATAATTTTGTCGGCTCAAAGATTTTTGACAAAATCAAAATTTTTTTCGCTGGTGGTTGTGGCTACAAAAGCTCACAAATGCTTTGCAAGTTGAATAGCAATGCTTCCAACTCATCCAGAACCTGCTTGTATAAAGATTTTTTGTCAGGATTTGAGATTGGCTTTTTCAAAAATTTGCCAAGCCGTGAGTCCAACCAGAGGAATACTTGCAGATTCTTCAAAAGTAAGATTTTTGGGTTTATGAGCGACAAATTCTTCAGAAATAGTCACAAATTCTGCAAAGCTTCCAATATGAAAATCAGGAATTCTTGCAAAAATTTCATCTCAAACTTGAAAATTTTTGATATTTTTTCCAACTTCTGTGACAATTCCAGCCACATCATGACCCAGAATTAGTGGTGTTTTGTATCGTAAAATCGGCTTCAAATCACCTTTTTTGATTTTGGAATCAAGCGGATTGATGCTTGTTGCCATGATTTGCACGAGAACTTCATTATCATTTGGTTTTGGTTGTGGCATTTCTGCAAGTTCAAGTGTGGAATTTTTTCAATATTTTTTGAGTAAATAGGCTTTCATAATTTTTTTAAAATTTATACATTTTCATTAAGCGCAAAATCTCATAAGGCTTGCAATTTTTCTTCCAATCTTTTTCATTTTTCTGTGAGAGAATAAGTGATTTTCAGAGGCTTGCTTGACGAAACTTCGCGAATAATGAGGTCTTTTTCTATAAGCAAATCAATTCTTTCTGAGAGAATTTTGGAATTTATTTTTGGAAGTCGCTTCATAATTCCGCTAAAAGAATTGATATCCTGACTAATGCAAGAAAGAATAAAAAAAGTCCACTTTTTCCCAAGTAAATCAAAAAGTTGATACACAGGACATCTATCGTCCCAAGGTTGAATCTCTTGTTTTTGCATAATTTTTTGTTAAAAATATTTTCATAATTATATAAAGAAAGTGAAAAAAGTAAAGTAGGTTTTGAAAAGAAACTTACTTTTTGGTAACTACATTTATTTTGAGAATATATTTTACTTTTTATAAAAAATATGATATTCTGTAAGAGTAATTTATATTTTTATTATATGTATTTTATGAATAAAATATTTTTATTAAGTACAATGCTTTTAATATTATCTTCGTGTAATCAATTTTTTAGTCAATCTAGTACTGGTTCTCTAGATGCTCTTGTGGTTGAAG
>JBHBSX010000140.1:0-7410 GCA_041779175.1 Candidatus Altimarinota bacterium
AAATTTTTAAAAAAAATTCTAAAAATCCAAAACTCGCTTCATTACATTACGCTCAAACAGGTTGGATTTTCTTAACGAATTATTTTTCAAAAATTTTTTAACGCGTCTCACAAAATGCTCGGTTTTTCCAGAAACAAAGGAAGGATTTTTATTTTTAAAAAATTTTATTTCTTTTTTATAAAAACACAAATTTCTGAAAGTTCATAACCTTCAGGAATATTTGTGATTTTGACATTTTCAATAGGAAAATCACAAAAAATCTTGGTCTTGTCGTCAACCAAGTGCGCATGCGGTTCGTCATTGCTTTCATAATAAGTTTTTCCATTGACTCATGGAATTTTTCGCAATAAACCCTCTTCAAACATAGCGTCGATATTGCGATAAATCGTCGCGCGACCGATGCTTTGATGTGTTTTTTTAATCATTTCAAAAATCTCATCAGCCGACAAATGGCAACAATGACAGACTTCCAAAATTTTTTCTCTGTATTGATGTGTTCTCATATGCCACATTATGCTGATTTTTTTAAAAAAATCAAGTATTTTAATGAGAATTTGTCTCATAATAAATTTGCTTTTTAAATTTTTTTCATTATACTATGTAGGTATTTTAATTTTTAACAAAAATTTTATGGAAAATTCTATCAAAGCTCTCAATCATCTTCTTGCGGCTTATACTGTAACCGCTCAAAATGCACGTTTTTGTCATTGGAATGTAATTGGACCAATGTTTGAAGACGATCATGAAATGTTTGGCGAACTCTATGATTATCTTTCTGAAACAGTAGATGAATTTGCAGAACGCATACGCGCGCTTCGTGAATATCCAATGTCTCGTTTGTCTGATTATCTTACTGAAACAACTATCACTGAATATACTGGCGAAATGTCGGCAGTAGAAATGAAAAAAGCAATTCTTGCCGATCTCGAACACATTTCTGCAGAAATGGCAAAATTCATTGACGAAACTGATGCTGACGCAGTAACTCAAGATATGATTACTGGTGAAAAACAAGAAATTGACAAAAAAGCTTGGATGTTCCGTGCTATGCTTGGACAAAAATAATTTATAAAATCCCCTTCTTCGGAAAGGGATTTTATTTTGAAAAAATTTTTAAAAAATTATTTATTTTTGCCTTTTATAGAATAATGAGACAAAATCTCATAATAAACTTGATTTTTTAAATTTTTTTCATATAATACTCGCTGTTCAATTCTGAACTTTTAGTTTTTAAAAATTTTATATTATGTCTTGCAATTGTGAACACAATCACGATCACGACCCATTTGCTGATCTTGTAAAAATCGATACACCAGCACCTACTTTTACCCTTAATGCTTACAATCCTGAAACTGATAATATTGAAGAAGTTTCTCTTGAAGCACTTCGTGGACAATGGACAGTTCTCTTTTTCTATCCTGGAGACTTTACATTTGTATGTCCTACAGAACTCAAAGATATTGCTGATGCTAAGGCTCAATTCGATGAAATGGGTGTAAAAATTCTTGCAGGTTCTACAGATTCACCTTTTTCTCACAAGGCTTGGGTACAACATGAAGGACTTATGAAGAATTTTCCTTACACTATGTTCTCAGACTCAAATCTTGGTGTTTCTCACGCTTATGGCGTACTCAATGAAGATGGAACTTCGGCTCGTGGTACATTTATCATTGATCCAGAAGGAATCTGTCGCGGAATTGAAATCACTTCTGGTCCACTCGGACGCAATAGTGAAGAACTTATTCGCAAATTGACAGCACTTCAATTCATGGAAGCAAATCCAGGAACGGCTTGTCCAGCAAAATGGGCTCTTGGTGCTAAGACTCTCAAACCTTCAATCAAAATTGCAGGTAAAGTTGCTGAAGAACTCGAATAATTTACCCCATCCCTGATGTGTTTCAGTCTTCGCTTTGGCTTCGACTTGCACACATCTTCCCTTCCCCTACAAGAGGAAGGGATTTTTTAAAATTTATTTTTTGATTTTTATAAAAATTTTTATATAATAACTTTACTTTTTAAAATTATTTATGAAAAATAAAACTGTTGGCGAAATTGTCGCCATGAATATCAATAATGCAAAAATTTTTAAAAAATATAAAATCGATTTTTGTTGCGGTGGAAATACCCCGCTCGAAACCGCTTGTGAAAAGAAAAATATTTCTGTCGACACTATTATTGATGAAATCAACAATCTTACCAACAATTCTCATGATATTGCTGATGATTTTTCTCAAATGGAACTAGATGCATTAGCAGAATACATTGTAGAAAAACACCATACTTATGTCATGGAACATTTGCCTATTGTGGAAGAATATGTAAACAAAATTGCTCGCGTGCATGGCGATACGCATGCCGAACTCTATGAGGTGCAAAAATATTTTATCACGATTCGTGATGAACTTCTCTCACATATGCCGAAAGAAGAAAATGTATTATTTCCCTACATTAAAACACTTATAGAAGCCAAAAAATCTGGGATAAAACCTGTAAAACCGCATTTTGGAACTATCAAAAATCCTATTCGTGTTATGGAATCCGAACATGATAATGCTGGCGACGCTTTTGAAAAAATTCATAAAATAACACAAGACTATACACTTCCTGCCGATGCTTGCAAGAGTTATCAATTCGCTTTTCATCTTTTGGAAGAATTTGAAAATGATCTCAATATTCACATTCATCTCGAAAATAACATTCTCTTTCCAAGAGCTATTGCATTAGAAGAAGAAATTTTTGGAAAATAATTTAAAAAATCCCTATATATAGGGATTTTTTATTCAAAAACCAAGAATTGATTAAAAGATTATTATAGTGAATAAACTTTTTCATTCACTATTTTTTAAATTTTTTTAAAAAAATTTTCTTTGTGTAAATCTTGCCTTCTCGGGCATACGAATCTTGATTCTTTCACGATTTTCTGCAAGTGCGCTTTCCGTTGGTCTATAATTTTTCCAAATTTCTGGATTTTTATCAAGATTTTTTGGCCAAATATTTTTGACATTAAAGCCGCGAGCCAAACATTCTTCATGAAGTTGCAAATATCTCTCAAACAAAAATCACATTTTATCAAAGAAAAATTTTACATGTCAGATTCAGAGCTTATAATCAGACGGCTGATTCTCAAGGGAAAATTTACCTTTTGCTACCAAATTCGGAATTCGCGTCAATTCTCTATATTCTGCAAGTAAATGCTGATCACAAAGTTCAGATGGTGGCACAAGATTGATTCTTGTCATTTTTTAAAAAATATTTTTACAAAAACGCATCACACTCACACAAACAAATCTTAACATAAAAACTTCTATCACTACAGCAAATGCGAAACAAAAAATCGAAATACTATCAATATATTCCACCAAGAAAGAAATAATTGCCAATAAAATCATAACCATGAGCATATTATTTGGCGTTAATATCTTTTCATGGAATACAAACTTTGTCACCAAATGCGTCTACAAAGGCATTTTCATGATCACTGGATTTTTGTTTCCATTCAGCCGCATTACCATAATCCGCAAATTCTTTATACCAACTATGCGTAAATCGCGGACGAGACGCTGCCTTGATTGGACACCAAAATCGTTCTGTGCGTGCCGCAACTTCCACACAATATGCAAAAAGCCCATTTACATAACTACAATACAAACAATTGATTTTTTCAATCCAATTGAGATAATCCAAATATTTTCGTTCAAAAATAATATAATCCGAGCGCTTTACTCGTGGAATTTTATACAAACGAAAAGCGGTATGCTGATACAAAGTTGTACAAATATCAAGAAAAATCGCTGGAATAATCATTCCATAAATAAATGGCATAGAAATGATAAATCTCAGATTTTTGGAAGCCATGTATTTCCAAGAAGAAATTTTGGCCTTGCGATTTTCATCACGAAAAGCTTGTTGAAATTTAATCTTTCGTTGTTCAAAATCATAACCGTATTTCTTGGCCATTTCATCGTATTTTTCTCGCATTTCATCTTGAAGTTTTTCAATTTTTGCAAGAATATCTTTGATGGTTTCTTTCATAATTTTTTTGAGATATTATATTGATAATTTTTAAAAAATATTCACAATTTGGATTTTCAAAAATTCTGTGAATACACCGACACTAAACATTTAATTTTTGAAAAATAAGAAGTAAGGATATTATAGAATATCCTTACTAAAAATATTCAAAAATTCTTCATTTATAATTATTTTATTCACCACTTCCTACCACAACTTTTGCATGACGAAGCACACGATCACCAAACATATACCCCTTTTCAAATTCAGCAATAATCTTCCCTTCTTCGCCTGGCATTTGTGAAAGCACTTCATGCTTGTCTGGATCTACTTCCTGTCCAAGAGAAGAAAAAGCAGTAACACCATGACTTTCAAGGTATTTTGCTAGTCCCGCCTGAACATTGCGAACACCATCCACAAAAGCATCACCCGTCACATCAGCCTTGATAGCCACAGCACGATCAAGATGATCAATTTGAACAAGAAGCCCTTTAAGAAGCTTTTCTGTTAAAAAAAACTGCATATCCTTACGATCACGCTCTGCACGCATCATCATATTCTGATAATCTGCTTGCGAACGAGCCAAGGCCTCACGAAGTTTGAGAACCTCTTCATTATCTGGAAGTGATTCTGGAATTTCTTCTTGTTTTGGCATTTCTTCAAGAATTTCTTCATTTGCTGTATTTTGATTTTCTTGTTGTGTCATAATAATATTTTAAAAAATAAATTTCTTCAAAATTATAATAAAAAAGCGAAAAAAATCAAGGAAGAGACAATAATAAAATTTTTGAAAAAGTTTTCACTTTCATATTTTTCATTTTTCAAAAAAATCCCAATTTCTCGGGATTTTTTAAATTATTTTGTAAATTTATTCTTGAGTTCTGTATATGTTTCCTCAATTTTTGCTTTTGAATCTGCCAAAAACTTTTCTGCCACTTCTTTTTTGTCTTCACCAAAAGTTTTTGCTTTTGCTTCTGCATTTTCAAGTGAAGTTTTTGCCTTTTCATAAGCATCTTCAAGAAATTTTTGTGCTTGTGCCTTGTAGTCATCAGCATTATCTTTGATATTTTCAAAAGTTTCTTCAGCACGAGTTTTGAAATTATCAGACAATTCAATCACTTTTGCCTTAAAAGTTTCTACATCTTTTACATCTTCAAAATTCACAACAAAGAAATTTTTCACATCAGCATATGTATTTTTGTGAATTTCTTTGATTTCATCAACAACATTTTGAAGTGTAGAATCTGCTGTATTTTCTGCAAGTTTTGAGGTTCCTTCATCTTTGCGTTTTTTCATGGCAATAGCCACACCAGCCGCATATACTGCACCGAGTACACCGAGAATATTTTTAAATTTCATATATGAAAAATTAAGAGATTAAATATGTGAAAATTTTTTAAAAAAAATTTTACACAACCATTATATCACTTTTCTGTATTTTTGCAAAAATTTTGAAAAAATTATTTTTTCTCAAGGCGAACCACCGTCTCAATATGATGCGTATGCGGAAACATATCCACCGCCACCACATCAGTAAGCGTATAGGTATTTTTTTCAAGAATCAAAGCCAAATCGCGCACCAAAGTTGCAGGATTACACGAAACATAGACAATCTCGCCCGCACCAAAACCAAGAATATTATCAATAGCCGACGGATGCAGTCCATCGCGTGGCGGATCTACCACAATAGTATCAGCCGAGAGATTTTTTTGTGCAAAATTCGCCGCAAAATCTTCTGCCTTTGCATTGATAAATTCCATATTATACACACCATTTCTTTGAGCATTTTTTTGTCCATCTTCACTTGCAGAAGTTACCAATTCCACAGAATACACTTTTTGAAAAAATTTTGACAAAAGCATTCCAATAGTTCCTGTTCCCGCATAAAGATCGAGCAAAATACCATTTTTATTTTTGATAAAATCTATGGCCGCGCCATATAATTTTTCAGCTGTGAGCGTATTGACTTGAAAAAAACTTTTTGGCTGAATTTCAAAAGTGAGATCAAATAATTTTTCAGTAATAGATTTTTGACCGCAAAGAAGTCTTGCATTTCCCGCGACAATATCAGCCTTTCCAGTATTTTCAAGCATATATACTGAAATAATTTTTTCAAATTTTTTTACAAGATTTTCTGACATTTTTGTCAAAAAATCAAGAATTTGTGAAAAATTTTCTGTTTTTTCATCAGCATTAACCGAGAAAATAATCATGATTTCATCAGTGTGTTTTGCCTTACGAATCACTAAATGTCGCCAAAAACCGATTTGTGTTTTGGGATCATATGTAGGAAAATCTGAATTACGAGCAATAGTGTCAATCTCACGAAAAATTGCATTCACTTCATCATCAGCAAGGACACAATAACGACAATTTTCAATACGATCAAAAGCGCCAGGAAGATGAAAACCAAAGCGATATTCGTCGTGAATATTTTCACGCGCGGAAATATATTTTCCCCAAGAAAATTCTACCTTATTGCGATAGTGTTCGCTTTCAACCGAAGGAATAATTGAATGAAATATTGTGTTTTCTGTAAAATTTTTGAGAGAATGAAAGGCTTCAATAATTTGCGTTTCTTTGATTTTGATTT
Source organism: Candidatus Altimarinota bacterium (assembly GCA_041779175.1). Lineage (GTDB taxonomy): Bacteria > Patescibacteriota > Gracilibacteria > BD1-5 > UBA2023 > GN02-873. Next base: position 6,605 of record JBHBSX010000140.1, read on the forward strand.
GTTCATCATATGGAATTGGAAGCCATTTACAACCACCATACAATTGCCATTCTGAAGGAATTTCGCGTTCCAATGGCGATTTTTGTATAGTTTCTGTAATTTGTGCTTCGAGATGATTTTTTTTGACTTTTAATAATCTGAGATTCACAATAGCACCAGGAATTGCACCTCAAGAAATCATAATCTTGCGCCCATCGGCTGCGGTTGCTAGTCCCGTTCCGCCAAAAATCAATTTTTCAATTTTAATATTTTCAAGAATTTGATGTTTTTTGAAAGTTATTTCTGTGTTCATTTTATAAAATTTTTTAAAATTTATTGCGTTATTGTACACAAAAAATCAAGTTTTACAAATGAAAAATTTTTTAAAAAAATCTTCCGAGGTGGAAGATTTTATTCTACAGTATTTGTTATATTATATCGCTCACCTTCAGAAACAAATTGTGTATCAAGAAGTGTGAGAGGAGATTTTGGAAGCGAGTCAAAGATAATCTTTGCAAGAGTTTCACCCTGCAATACATTTTTACTTGAAAAATCTATATGAAATCTATACATTCATTCTGATTCTTTTGTGAGTTTTATATGAGAATCAGAAGAAGATAGCACTAAAGGTTCTGTGGGATTATATACAATAATACCTTCAAGAACATCCACTTTTTCCATATTTTTTCCAGCAATTAAATTCATAGTTGAATCTATAATAAGAGCAATATCAGCATCAAATTCAACTTTTTCCCCTGAGGCAGTTTGCAAGCTAGTCACACTCGCCATCATAGATGTTCCAGAAATATCAATTCGAGAAAATCCAA
>JBHBSX010000141.1:0-6058 GCA_041779175.1 Candidatus Altimarinota bacterium
AATATACAGAATCATTGTTTATGTGAGGCTGAACTACTACCACATCTCCCCGTACTGGGTCGCCTATATGAAGAGGAATCTTAGAAAGGATATTTCCAAACAAATTCTGTATAAAATTTGTTTGAGAAGATTTCCAATTTTCAAAATGTGTAGAAAAATTCAAATAAGAAAATTTATCAATAATAATGTATTCTTTATTATGAAAGCTATTTTCCATTGAGTTGCCACTGATTCTAAATGGAATAACAACGAAAAATCCTATTATTAAAATGATAATAAGATATATGGCAACATCATAAAAAAACTCAAAAACATTATGAAGAAAAGTTTTTTTTATTATTACATTATTGTCAGTTGTTTGTGGTTGCATTGTTAAGTTCAGGATAATCAGCTGAAGAAGGAATATTAAAAAATCGTGGTTTTACTTTCCAAGTGAAATCTCATAAATATGGAAATTTTTTTTGCTCATCAAAGATATTAAAATATCCTAAACTTACTGCAACTTTTCCAACAATAGCATCACGACGAAGAAAATGTGTAGCACCAGAGTGAGTACATTTTGCAAAACACTGACGAGAATCCACCGAAATAATCCTATTATCTCCCATTACCCAATAAGAATTCTCAGGAATGACAAAAGTTTGATCTTCAAGGCTATCCCCTATGCGCGTATTACCATTATTCACGAGGGATAAATACGACTCTGAAATTTGAATAAATTCATCAGATCAAACTGGCTTAACAAAAACTTGACCAGACCCTATACGTATAGTTTCTCAAGGTAGACCTATTACTCTCTTGAAAAAATATTCATGAGAACCTTCAATATGTGGTTTTAATACAATAGCATCACCACGCTCTGGATCTCAAACATGAATAGGAATATTCTTTAAAATTTTTGCAATTGCTCACGTAATAGGATCTGGATTGCTATTTAAATATTCATTAAAATGAGTATCAAAATTCAAATAAGAAAATACATTAACAATGATATATTCCTTATCAACATAACCATCATTCATAGATGGGCCACTAATCTGAAAAGGAAGAACTATAAATGAACGAACCGCAAATGCAACAAGAAATATCACAACCAAATCCCTTAGGAATTTTACAATATTCATAAGGGTGGTTGAAGCCTCTGTTACCTCGGAATTATTCTTTAATTCAGAATTTTCAGACATAAATGAAAATAGAAAAATTTTTAAACTTATTTTTTATCATCGCTAAGGCGAATCACGGTAATTTCTGGTTTTTCTTCAGGAATATTTGTGGATAATTTTTCAGCCATTCCTGTTTCTGTATAATCCTCACGAAGAGCATTTTCTAACTTTACAGACTCGATAGATTCTTGTGGTTTTGCTGTGAGAAGACCTTTAATAACACGATATTCTATATCTGCCATCATATGAACAAATGATTCATACGCACGTTCTTTATATACTACAAGTGGATTTTTCTGAGCATATCCTTCAAATGCTACTTCTTCACGAAGATGAGCCATTTGATCAATATGATTCATCCACAATTCATCAATAGAAGCTAAAGTAAGACGGCGTTCAAAATCCGCAAACATTTCTTCTGTTCCTGTATCACGAAGTGACTCAATTTGTCCAGCAAGAATATTTTTTGCTACACTATGAAGATCCTTAGAATTCTGTGCTTCAAGAAACTGTGATGGCTGTGCAATAGAAGTTCCCACAAATTCATTGATAGAATCAGCTATTGCTGAAGCAATATGAGAATCAATATGACCACGACCATCATATGAGAGTGCAATAATTCTATCAATTTGATTTTCGAGCATTTCCACTACATCTGCATGAATATCTTTTCCTTCAAGAATACGATTACGACGAGCATATATAGCCAGACGATGCTGATTGAGAACATCATCATATTCAAGAATATGTTTACGAATATCAAAATTACGACCTTCTACCTGTTTTTGTACACGTTCAATACCTCGTTGAAGTTGTTTTGATTCAATAAGCGGATCATTTTCTGGATGATTTCAAGCCATATTTGCAATCATTCGAAACATATTGTTTCCTCCAAAAATACGCATAATATCATCATCTGGAGAAATCATAAATTGAGAAAGACCAGGATCTCCTTGACGACCAGAACGTCCACGAAGCTGATTATCAATACGACGAGTTTCATGTTTTTCTGTACCAATAACAAACAAACCACCAAGTTTATATGTTTGTGGACCAGCCGCACAGTCAAGTGTTACTTCCCCAGAAAGATTGCGAACCTGATCGTCAATCTTAATATCAGTACCACGACCTGCCATATTGGTTGCAATAGTTACTGCGCCATATTTACCTGCATTAGATACAATATCAGCCTCACGAGCATCCTGCTTTGCATTCAAGACATCATGTGGAATATTTTTTTGAGCCAATAAATGAGAAAGATACTCACTCTTCGCTACAGAAACTGTACCCACAAGAACTGGCTGTCCTTTTTCATGGAGCTTTTCAATAAGGCGAACAATATAGTCAAACTTCCCTTTTTCTGATTTAAACAACAAATCCCCTCGATCGATACGAGCAATTGGACGGTTTGTTGGCACAGTAATTACCTCAAGAGAATAAATTTTATAAAATTCTTCTTCTTCGGTCTTGGCTGTACCAGTCATTCCAGAAAGCTTTTTATAAAGACGGAAATAATTCTGAAAAGTTACGGAAGCAAGCGTGCGAGATTCTTGCTGAATAGTCACACCTTCCTTAGCCTCAATAGCCTGATGAAGCCCATCACTATATCGACGACCAGCAAGCACACGACCAGTATGCTCATCAATAATAAGAATCTCATCATCACGAACGAGATAGTCTACATCTTTTTTGTATACTGCTGCTGCCTTGAGAGCATTCTCAATATGATGAATATCATTATAATGTTGTGAAACATAGATATTATCAACGCCAAGAATTTGCTCAAGCTTTTGAATACCTTCTTCTGTAAGTGTTGCTGTTTTTTGCTTTTCGTCAATTTTATATTCTTTTTCATTTTCAAGATTTCGCGCAATAGCTGCAAAACGAGCATATTGACTGGTTGCTTCTGCTGCAGGCGCACTAATAATAAGCGGAGTTCTCGCCTCATCCACAAGAATAGAATCCACTTCATCCACAATAGCAAACCATTTTGGCTTCATAACACGATTTTCCTCGCTTGTTGCCATATTATCGCGAAGATAATCAAAACCGAGTTCATTATTGGTTGCATAGACAATATTTGCTGAATAAGAAAGCTTCTTTTCAGTAAAACTCTGATTATGAGTAATCACACCAACTGAAAGCCCAAGAGTATTGTAAATAATACTCATCTCCTTAGCATCACGACGAGCCAAATAATCATTTACTGTTACGACATGAACTGGATAACCAACAAGCGCATTCAAATATGCTGCCAAAGTTGCAACCAAAGTTTTACCTTCACCAGTTCGCATTTCTGCAATATTCCCATCATTGAGCGCAAGTGCACCGAGAACCTGAACATCATATGGAATCATATTCCAAGTAATTTCTTCTTCTCCAAACACAAAAGTCTGTCCATGAATAATCTCACACGCACGACGATGCAACGCCAATGCTTCATGTTTGATTTCAGCAAGACGTTTTTTAATCTCAGCAAGATCAGTATCTATAGACAATCCTGAAAATTTACTCTGAAATTCATGAGTTTTGGCTTGAACTTGAGCAATAGTAGTAATCTCGTCACGATATTTCTTTTCTATTGTTTTAATTGCTTCTAAATCTTTTTTATAAAGTTTGAGCTTTTTTTCTGATGGATCACCAAAAAGTTTTTGAACAAATGAAATCATAATATATAAAATAAATCCGCATCATTATATACAAAAATAAGTTTTTTCAAATAAAAAACTTATTTTTCACAACAAACAACTTGACAAATTATTTTAAAATTTTTTAATTCATAATATAAAATACTAATTACTAACTCTTCAAAATATTGACTTTTTATAAAAAATAATTATAATAAATTTATGAAAAACTCTAACAATACACCCCCTACTAGTGGCCCTAATAATTCTTCTTTTTGAGAGGCCTTTAAAAAAATTTTTTCAAAAATTTCCCACAATACTCATGACATACTTGAAAGATCTTCCATAAATCAAATCATTTCTGCTCTTTCAGATAAAGATACTAGCGATGTGGAAAAAATGGATTATATCGAAACACTTCCAATGTTGAATGTTGGTGATATTATTCCTTTGTTAGAAAATACCGATATAACTCGTTTTCATCTCTATCTTATTGAACACAAATTAGCCAATATTGACCTCTGACAATATCAATGAACTTTATTTCAAAAGAAAACTGATTTGCATAAACTGCTTGAAAGCGAAAAGATTGGTGCACAAACCCTGTATAGTATTTTTCGGCAAAAAAATTCCAAAAAACATTCCTTTGAAATTGTATATTCCTTTTTACAATCCAGCAAAATTAGCGATGAGATAAAGGGCTATTTTGTTAATCGATTTCTAGAGGAACAAGATTGGGAAGGCATAAAAAAACTTATCAAAAAATTCCGATGAAAGTCTGAAGATTTTTATATTATAGAAGCCCTTGTTCAATCTGTTAATCTTATTGAATTTACTGAAATTATACCCCATCTACAAGATCCGAAAATCTCACACAGAACCAAACAATATCTTTCGTGGAAATGTACCAATGTTTCCTTGGAAGAATTCTTGAATTTATTGGAAAGCCCTCATAATATCTGAGACAGCGAAACTATTAAAAATCTGGCTCATAAATGTCAAAAAACAGCCACTCTAGAGAATATTAAAAAATTTAAAGATAAACCTTTTTTTCCTTATTTATTTGCAATACTCAACCCAGAAATAAGCGACGAAGACATTGATAAATTTTGCCAAGAGCATGTGCAATCATCTGGATCTCTAAAAATTATTTTTGGATATCGCATGCGTAATTACGAAAATTTTCAAAAACAAAGTGAACTATATCCAAAAAAAGATGAAGAATTTTCATTTAGTAATTTTTTTGCAAAAAATGGAGAACCCATTTTTCATAATGATAAGATGCTAAAAACTTTTTTATCATCTTATGCATGAGATTCAAGTGCATTTTGAAGTATGATTTTAGGCCAAGCAAAACAAAGACCAAAAGAAAATATTTACAGCATAGAACGGTCAAATGTTCAAAAATTCTTACAAGGTCATCCTAAAATTCCAGAAAATATTCGCTCTGAAAATAACAACAAAATTCTCAATTATCAAAAACAATTTCTCACACAAAAAGAATTACAAGATGCAAAAAATATATGAATTGATACTGATAATTTTGAACTCACGTTATATTCACGGTATCATCATGCAGTTGACTATCCAGAAATTGCGGATTTTATAGCAATTTTTATAGATGAATATATTCATTCAGGAAGATCAAAAATTTTTAAAAATTTTCGTATTTTACCAAGAAACTTCGGTCAAGAAACAAATATAGAACCATTATTAAAGGAATTAAAAACTGCAAAATACTATAATCTTATAGGACCATCCGCACCAGTTGCTATGAATGTTTGTAGCTCCACAATGTATCTAAGTCACAGTGCAAATGCTGGTAAATACAATATCCCAAATATTATTAGTACTTCCATGCATCCAAAAGCAAAAGAAAATGATATACTCTCAAATATTGAACTGGAGCTTGAAAAAACACCACAAGACAATCAGGAAATGATTATGAAAAAAGTAGATTCTTTTACTATCTGTCTTGAAGTTCTTAAAAACATTCAAAATCTTGAAGACAAACTTCTACAACTCGCAGATAATCAACAGAAAGCAAATACACCTCAAGAAAATCAATAATTTTCTTGTTATAGGAACATAACTTTATTTTTCGCAATCAAAAATAAAATATTTGTCAAAAAAAATATTTTTCGACAAATATTTTAAAAACAAAAAATCTCAATGATATTGAGATTTTTTGTTGAAATTTTTTAAAAAATTTTACTTTCTTCTCTACCCCGTAATCTTGAAAGAATTTGGATCCAAACCACCCATTCT
>JBHBSX010000142.1:0-5592 GCA_041779175.1 Candidatus Altimarinota bacterium
CTTATGTCTTATCTTGTTTTTATACTCATATCGCTACTGATGGCGTTTTTAATTACCTTTTTTCTAATGCCTATTGGCATCAAACTACTTATAAAATTGAGAATTGGTAAAAATATTCGTTCAGAATGACTTCTCGGAACTGCAGAAATTTTTGAAAAACTTCATTTAAAAAAATGAGGAACACCAACAATGTGAGGAATTATTTTGATTTTTTCCATGATCATTCTTGTGCTTTTGTCTATAGGAATACAACTTCTTGGGCCTATTACAAAAGAATACCTTGGCTTTGAATTCAATAATAATCTCTGGAATCGCAATGAAACCTATCTTGTTATTTTTACACTTATAAGTGTTGGAATTATTGGTGCTATTGATGATTATCTCAATGTTCGTGGAATTGGTCGAACCAAGTGACTTTCTGCTCGCGTCAAAATGATTCTACTTACAATTTTGGCTTGTGCTGGTGCTTATTGGTTTTATGCAAAACTTGGTTATAGCGAGATTCACTTTCCGTTTATTGGAACATTACAGTTTGGATTTTTATATATTCTGATTTTTTTATTTGTCTTTATCGGAACCGCCAATAGTGTCAATATAACTGACGGATTGGATGGGCTTGCTGGTGGATTATTACTCTTTGAATTTCTCGCATATGGTGCTATCACATATATGCGATGAATGTTTATTTTATCAGGATTTTGTTTTATTATTAGTGGAATTTTGCTTGCATTTTTGTGGTTCAATATTCGTCCTGCAAAAGTCTTTATGGGTGATACTGGGTCATTAGCATTTGGTGCCACATTAGCCATTATTGCTTTACAAACTGATACACTTATTCCTTTTATTGTTATGAGTGGCGTATTTATTTTTGAAATGATTTCTGTTATTCTACAACTTCTTAGTAAAAAATTTCGAAAATGAAAGAAAATTTTTAAAGTGGCGCCTTTTCATCATCATCTAGAGGCAATTGGCTGGGAAGAAGAAACTATTGTAATGAGACTTTGGCTTATGGGAATTATTCTTGCAATAGTTGGTGTTATGCTTTCTATATCTATAAAATAGCATAATATTTTTATACAATACAGAAAATATTTTTTCGCTTTATAATGGGAAAAACGCATATGTAAAGGAAAAAATATTTTTTTATTTTTCGCTTATTTAAGAGAAAACTTTGCTATTGACACAAATTAAGAGCTAACTTTTTTGAAAAAATATTTGATTTTATTTTGGAAGATACTATAATTGTGGCGTCCTTTAATATTTAACTTCTTTATTATGAAAAAACAGGACTTTATCAAAGCTGTTTCTGCAAAATCTGGTCTTAGCCAAGATGCTGTTACAAAAACTCTTACTTCCATGATTGAAGTTGTTACTTCTGAACTTCAAAAAGGAGGAGAAATCAATATTACTGGTTTCGGTGCTTGGAAAGTTTCTGAACGTGCAGCTCGCAATGGTGTAAACCCAAAAACAAAAGAAAAAATGACTATTCCAGCTACAAAAACTCCTGTATTCCGCGCTGGTAAAACTCTTAAAGAAGCTATTAAATAGTTTTAAAATCTCCGAAAGGGGATTTTATTTTATCAAAAAATCCCCAGCATACAACTCTCGAGGATGAGAAAAATATACAGTGAAAATAAATTTCATGATTTTTTTTAAATTATAATTCCTCTGCTTAAAAAAGCACAGAACTCTACACATTTCTCAAAAAAATTCTTCATTAATTCATAACTAAAATATATCCCCACAATAAGATCCGAAAGACTTACAAGAAACTTTTAATCTTAATATCATACCATTCTTATTAGAGAAGTAAAAAACAAAAAGGGAAGTACAAAAAGCATAAATTTTAAAAATATATAACCATTTTTATAAAAAATTTTGAAAATATTACTTTCTTGGTATGCACCCTAAAAAGCAATAAATTAATATAAAAAAACAAGAAAATATTTGCTTTTTTTAAAAAAGACTGCTATACTATTAAAAATAACTTATCCCTATGAAAGAATTTTGTCTTATTGGTCAAACATATGAAGAAGGATTTAAAGAGCTTGTTTCTGCTATTGATACATCTAGCGAAATGGCATATATTATTGACTATCGTGCAGATTTTGCAAATTCAAAAATAATTCGCGACTTTGTTGGTGCTATTTTTGATGCCTTTACCGTTCCAAAGCCTTGGAGAGGGCGTTTTATTTTAATTACAGATGAGCTAATCAATAACTCCATTGAGCATGGAAGCCAAGAAAATGACATGAATCGTTGTATTATTAATGTTGAAAAAAACGGAAATAATACTTTATTTCGTATCAGCGTGGAAGTTCATGATACTGGCAATAAAGGGGAAAAATTTGTTTCTTTGGAAGAAATAAAAAAAGAGCAAGATGAGAAAAAAATAGAGAAAAATAACATTTATATGTGAAAACGTGGCAGAGGATTGTTCCACATTACTGAAAAAATTGTTGATAAACTTACTTTTTGAGAAAGCGAAAAAGGTGGTCTCATGGTAAAAATTGAAAAAAATATTGATACCTCCAAAACTCAAGATTCAGATAAATAACAATTAATTAGAAAAAACGCATATATTTTGCGTTTTTTCTTGATTATTTTTCAAAATAGTGTATTATACAAAAAATTCAAAAAAATCTTTTTATGATTCCTTTTCACAAAATTTACGCCTGGCTTTTTAAATCTTTTTCCATTGGCGAAGAACACAAAATTGTTGAAAGACTCATTGAGCAATGATATACAAGAATGATGATCATTAAACGTTCTTGGGTTTTTATTTTGACAATTTGTTGGATTCCTATTGTTATCCTTATTCTTTCTGGACTTAGCATCTGGCTCGCGCTTTTTAGTATTGAAATTGTCTGGATTCGATGGGTAATTGTCTTAGGAAATATCCTCATGTCTATCATTCTTCTTGGTTCTTCCTTGGTTTATTGGTGGCATTTTAAACAAACATATCAAAACACTGATACCATCATTGAGGACATTCCTACTTTCAAAGAAAAACTCACCGATTGAGATCGTCATTTTATTTCGTTTTTCAACTGGTCAATTACTAATCAATGGTTATTGGGACTTATTATTATTCTGGAAATTATTTTTGTAATCATTCATCTCAAAAATCTTAATTTCGGTGATAATCACTTTTGGTTTATTATTCTGGATTTTGTGGTGATTTTTGCAGAGATGTATTATCTCAACAAGTATCGCAAGCATATGATTGATCTTGAAATGGATTTTAATGTAGTGGTTCAAGGAAAAATGTTTTTCATCAATCAATCTGGAGTACTTTCCAATACACAAACTCTTGAAAGCGATAAGATCAAAACCATTAAATCTACTTTTCCAAACGCCTTGGCAAGTTTTTTTAACTTCGGAAATATTGACATCTTGACAGAAGGTGATCAGGGAAGTCTCGGTGCTATGCAAATGTTCTATGTGACTTCACCAGCAAAAGTAGTTAACAGCATTCAAACCCTTCTTGGAGAGAAACGATCTATGACTCCTAAACAACGAGAAGAACTTGAAAAAAAACAAGCAAAACCTGTTGTGGAAGTAGTATTGGAAAATTCCATACCACCAATGACAAAAGCACAAAAAATCGACGAAGTATCAAGTCATACTCGCGATATTCGTGGAAAGGTACGCGATATTTTATAAAATCCCCTATTAAAAATGGATTTTTTGAAAAATTTTTAAAAAACCACCAAAATATATTGGTGGTTTTCATTTGAGATTATTTTTTCTTTTTAGTGATTTTTATAATTATTTTTAAGAAATATTTAAAAAACCAAAATTTTTAATTCTTAATTTATAATTCTTAATTCTTATATTATCCACTTATTATCTTCAAAAATCTTTTCATCATTAATATACACCTTTCCAAGAGCAATAAAAACATCAATATGAAATCTTTGCAATTCGGTTTTTGGAAGTTTTTTGCCATAAATTCCGTGTTTTTTACCAAGTGAAAGATGCACGCCAACTTTTCTTTCATGAAAATTGATATCACGAAGTGGTTGCTCTGTAGAAATCGCGGGGTTAAGTCCAAAACCAAGTTCGCGAACACGCATTTCGCCATTTTCAAATTTGGTTACCAAATCATACAAATCCTGGAATTCTTTCGGAAAATCAGGCGAAGGAAGTACACGACCCTTTTCAATAGTCAAGCAAAATGGCTCTGTAATGGCAATAGAAAAATCAACTCGCGGAAAAGTATCAATCCAACACTTTCCACTCACATCATCAAGATCAATTGCCTCAGTAAACACCTCGCCAAGCGGAATGGTTCCACCCTTATTTTCTACCTCAGAATAATCACCCGTATTTCCACGAGATCGTTCAACTGGCCCAAATCGCAGAATATCACCATTAAAAGACTCAATTTTTGTTTCTTTTGCGACTTCAAAACGCTTTTCAAATTCATTTTGTAAGCGCACATATTCTGGCGTTCTGTATTGTATAGCATCAAAAAAAGTTTCAAATTGCTCTTCAGGAATATATGCCAAGTGATTATGTTCAATTACATGAATTCCACGATGAAATAATTCAAGACGAATACGAAAAGTTGAAAGACGAAAATTTGTTGATTGCACCAAAATTACAATAGAACCTTTTGGAAGGGAAATAAGTGCATTTTTGATAGATTCTACTTCTGGATTTTCCGCTTCCTGATGCTCCAAATCACTTCCTTCCACAGATTTTACCGCTTCATTTTTGTGATGTTCGAATCCAACTTTTTGATTTTCATCAATATTATGTGTGGTTGCAATCTTGTTTTGTTCTTTGGTATGCGGATTATCAGGATTTACCATGCCACCGCGATACAAAGGTTGTGGTGGATTCGTGAATTCACGAGATTCAGAATTCTCAGGCAAAACCGAGAGATATGCTTCAGAAAGCATTTTTGCAAGTGGTGATTCTGTATCATAAAGCAAAAACACCTTTTCATCAGTACAATTCATATTTTTGTACAGAATATCATAACATGATTGTTGCAGTGTATTCATAAAATATTTTAAAAAACGCAACGATTATATTGATTTTTTCAAAAAAGAAAAGGGGAATGCTATTTTTCAAAAAATTTTTGCAAATCTTTGGAAAAAAATCTTGCTTTTTTCTTAAAAATTTTTATATTATTTGTGCCAAACAATTCTTTTTCAAACTTCTTCCAAAAGAAGAAATTTTTCAGTACATCAAAAATATTGAGGAGTAATTAACGTCCTACTCCTTTCAAAGGTTTTTTGATATTTGAAAAATTTCTTCATAAAGGAAAGAATTGTTTTGGCGAACATAAGGATTTTAATTACTCCTTTTTGTTTGCTAAAACAAAAAATAGAATTATTTGACTACGAATCATTTTTCGTAGTCATTTTTATTTTTTTATTTTCTTAATTATGAGGAAAAATTTTCTTGCATTTTTTTTGATTTTTAGCTTATTATTAAGCCTTTCTTCAGTAGTGTATGCACAAGAATCAACACACACTACTACCAATAACACAGAAAGCAATACTCGTATTTCTCAAATAAAAATACAACAATTAATAGAAAAAATAAATCAATTACCAAATCTTGAAACCATCACCA
>JBHBSX010000143.1:0-2836 GCA_041779175.1 Candidatus Altimarinota bacterium
AATACAAATTTAACCTACGGAAGACTTAATCAGTCTAACTTTTCTTGAGTTAATTTTACAAATTCCTCTCTATATAAATCTGTGTTAACAAAAGTAAATTTCACATGAGTTAACCTACAAAATGTAAATCCACCTTTTTTTATTGATAGAACAAAATGAATAGAAAAAGCTGAAAATATATCAAATGATTTAATAAATTATATAGAAACTTTTAATAATTTAAATAATAGCTTAAATCAAATTAAATCTACTTAAAAAATATTCCAAATAAGAATATATAATAATCTTATTATACTTCTTTTGTTGTGCTTATACTATACTCTACCCATTTTTTACAAAGGGTTGAGTATTTTTTATTTTATCCAAAAACCCCTAGCGTTTAGCTAGGGTGTTCGTTTTTAGCGAAAAGCGAGTAAAATAAAAGGGCGGTTTGGAATTTCGCCCTTTTATTTTACCTTTTAATACAATATAATATGTCTCAAAGATATATAAGAGGTCAAAGTTATTCACTCTATAATAGTATTATTCAAAGATATGTAAAATATCAAGAAAAACATTACTAAATAGACTTGCAATAAAAATTTTTTTAGGCGAAAATCTTCGCCGCTAAAAAGCCACCGACATATTGTCGGTGGTCTTTACTTTTTATCATAACACCTTCACACAATCATACTCTCGCACATTTTAAAAAATCCCCAAATTTCTTTGGAATTTTTAAAATATAAAATACTAAATTAATTAGTAGGATCATAATAACCATATTTGAGAGCATCATACACCGCGCCCTTGTCTTCAGAAAATCGGAAAATCTGCGACGCATCGCCCTTGGTGGCGGTGGCTGTGAGAGTGTAGCGTGGGAGTGCAAATTTTTTATCTGATTTGGAATCTACTACTACATTATTCAAATCATTACTAGAATCATTATAAATAATCAAGTATGGATTTTTTCTTTGAATTTTTACTTTTTCATTAGCATTTACTATAAACTCATGATTATCATCATTATTAAGAAAATCCGACACACTTACATCTTTAATTTCGTAAGAATATAATAATTCTTCTCTTTTATCTTCTTGAGTATTTTGATAATTCACTACTTCAGGATCAGTTGTATTATCATTATCCAAACATGGAACATCTGACTCAAAATGTTTAGTATTATCACTTGAATCTATATATGTACAATAATATGCCTTCATATCTATTCGCCCTTCAATAAAATTATCTCCTTTTCCTTGTAGTGCCACACTTTCTTGGCCATTCGACGCTACAATAGTCCAATAAGTATCTGAATTCAATCAATTTACAACCACATTACTTACTGGAGTTACTGCATCATTTTTCAAAGGTTTCATAGACTCATTAGAGAGATCTTCTCAATCTGCCACAAAAAGCGGAATCACAAGAAATTCATTTTGCTTGATATCTGTTGTATATGAACCTGTTTGCGATTCAATTTCATATTTCATTTCCAGTCATTTTGAACGTGGCGTAAGAAGCTTGAACATTTCTGTATCATGATCTGGAATTGATGAATCCACAGCATCCTGAAAACCATCAGCATGATTTCGGATTTTGAGCATACCATATTCAAACATTCATTCAGCCGACGCTTGTGCCAGAATCTCATCATAAGACAATCGCGAAAGTTTGAATTCTCGCGCATACATCACAGCCAATCCTGTCACTACAATCAAAAGAACTGCTGTCACGCCCAATGCCATCAGAACAGAAAATCATCGATGTTGAGAAAATTTTCGCATATTAGTTTATTTTATAAGGTCTTTCAGAAAAAGTTGTCTGAATTTCGAGTTTTGAAGACTCTACCAAACTTGGTGGTACTCATTCGCGTGGCATGAGTTGAAGAGTCATTTTGAGAGTTACTTTGCGCGCATTGTAGTCATCGCCAGTGATATAGAATTTCAAATCCGTGATTTTTACACGTTTTGATTCTTCCGTACGAAATGCATCGACGAGATTATAATAGTTACCATTTTTTCCTACATATAAGCCACAATGAACTGTTTTATCTTTTTTTGCATTATCATCACAGGGATTTAATTGCCCATCATCTTTATTATTTTTTGTTCCATAAATATAAAAACTCTCTGTAGTTCTTGATGTAATCTGTCCAGTTTTATTATCCCTCTTAATTATATCACCAATTCACAAAATATTACTTCAATTATTTTTATAGTCATCATAATATTTTTGATTCCATGAACCGCTAATTTCTTCAGGTTTAGATATAGCAGGCACAGAAGCATTTGTAGAAAGATCTGTGTAAGTATAGTTTATATCTCCCACAACAATTCACTTTGCACGCACATCTTGAGCAATTCTTTCAGTAATTTGTCGAGCAGTTTCTGAGATTTCGCGAGCCATTTGAAGACGACGAGAATTTTCAGTCACATTAAAATACACTAAAATTGTCATTGCTCCCATAATTGAAATAATCGTCATAGAGATAAGCAATTCTATCAGTGTAAAACCTACACGAGAATGTCGGATTTTTGTAAACATATTATTAAAAATTCTATTCGTCAAATTTTTTTAAAAAATTTTTTAAAATTATTTCTGCCAATCAGTCAAAGCAGTACGCACATCATATTCACGATAATACGAACCATCACGAACAATAACACGAGCGTCAATGATATAACCTTGATTTTGAGGTACACCACTGTCATCAGGAATTTGAATCAATGTCTCTGGAGTATCATTTCCCTCCTTAAAATACATCGGAATAATATTGATATAACTTGCAAAAACAGTTCCAGAACTGGTTTTATGTGCATCATTCGTACAATGTACATAGCGTTTTTTTTTCATCAAA
>JBHBSX010000144.1:0-6895 GCA_041779175.1 Candidatus Altimarinota bacterium
CACACAAAATTCACGCAAAACACACAAAAAGATCACAAAAGTTTTCAAATTGCTTTTTCAAAAAAATTTCATATAATAACCTCGTTCCTAAGTTTCATTAGGAACTTAGGAATTTTTTATTCCTTAACCAAATAGTCTGTATGGATATTTTTCATACCTTTTGGGCAATATATCACTGTGTGATATATTTGCAATCGTGGTATTTTTCAAAGAAATAGCCACAATAAAAAGCACTCTCGAACAGTGCTTTTTATTTTTAGGAATTTCTTCCTTAACCAAATAGTTTTCGTTCCTTACGGAACATACAAGCATTATAGCAGTTTTTCATTTTTTTGCAAATTTTTTGACAGAATTGCTTTTTCTAAAAATTTCATATAATACTTCAGTTCCCAAATTCTTTTTTGGGAATTTGGGAAATTTTATTTCCTAACCCCTGCATTGTATGGATATTTTTCATACTTTTTGGATGATATATTATTGTATAATATATCTACAAGCGTGGTATTTCTCACAGAAATAGCCACAATAAAAAGCACTCTAGACCAGTGCTTTTTATTTTTGGGAAAATTATTTCCTAACCCTGTTCGTTCCTTGCGGAACATATAAGCATTATAGCAGTTTTTAATTTTTTTGCAAATTTTTTAAATTTTTTCAGCAATTTTTGTGAGTAATTCGTCAACAATTTCCAATTGAAAAAACGCGCGATCAAAATTGTGATTTTCATAATTAATACGAAAATATTTGTCATTTTCCAAAAAGTCGCCAAGAAAGCGAATGGCAAGCATATAATTCATTACAATTCCACCAAAATGCATAGCACGAATTTCTTCTTCGGAAATATTTTCCCCAAAACCCGCAAAATATCATTGTACGAGAGCAGAATATTTTTGCTCATCAAAATGTGTTTTCTTAGGACGAGAATGGTCAATTCCAAACACGCCCGACCATACCATATCACCAAAATCAGAGAAAATATATCCCGACATAATAGTGTCAAGATCAACAGGAACCAAAGCATCAATTTTTCCCTTTACAAAGAGAATATTATTGGTTTTGGCGTCATGATGAAACACGCGACGAGGAAGCGTTTTTTTAAAATTTTCAAATTTTTCAACAATCCATTTTTTGGAAAGAATATTTTCAATTTCTTTTTTTGCAAAAATTTTGCGAGCATTATCCTCGGGAATTTCTTTTAAAATTTTTTCAAAATATTCAAAACGCGCAGAAAGATTGTGAAAATCAGGAATTGTCTCTTGAAATTCGGAAGCAATTGGTGTGAGAATGCGAGAAAATTCCGCAAATTTACGAGCTGCTGACTCGAGATGTTCAGCTGTTGGCGCCACTTGATGCGTTTCGCCACGATTTTCAAAAGGATAAATTCTATAAATTTCTCAAGCAAATTCTGTATGAAAATTCCCATTTTTGTTTTCAATTGGGAAAATCAATTCAAGATTGCTTGGATTTTTGGCAAGAAAATTGCGAGCGGATTTGAGATTATTTTCAATGGCTTGATAATTCTTGAAAACAGCAATATTGAGCCTTTGTAAAAAATATTTTGGAAAATCTTCGCCCTCAAAAGAAATAGTCCAACTCGTGTTAATAAGCCCTTCGCCAAAAGGTTTTATCGTTGCATTGGCAAAATCAATTTGCGGATAATTCGCAAAAAAATCATAAGAAAAATTCATATTTGTAAAAAATTTTGGCAATTATAGAATTTTTTGAAAAATTTGCAAAAATTTTTATAAAACACTGAATTTTGTTTCGAGTATTTCGGTCAAATTTTTGGGACGAACTTCCATATTTTTGATAGTTTCAAGTGAATAAAATCCCTCATCAGAACATTCAAATCCATGTGTGGCACATGATTTGTCAAAATCTTCAAAATCCTGATAATTTGTCACCTCAAACCACATTTCGAATTGCAAATCGCCACGAGAATTAACAAATTCATAACAATATTTTTCTTCACCGAAAATAGGTTTTACTCCCGTTTCTTCGATGATTTCGCGTTCAGCGCATGCGCGGAAAGTCTCACCTGGCTCCATAGTGCCGCCTGGCAAGCAGAAAAATCCCGCTTTTGGGATAAATGCGAGAAAAATATCGCCGTTGTCGTTGCGGATGATTCCGCGAGATTTGAGAATATGGAAATTTGACATAATTTTTAATTTTTTTGAAATTATAGACATTTTAAAAGAAAATGCAAGTTTTTAAAAATATTTTAAAAAAATTTGACTTTTAAATAATATTATTATAATTAAGGCTCTGTTTTTCATAAGCAGAAAATGTTAAAAACTCAAATCTTCCCATTTTATGGGATTTTTTGATTTTTTTTAAAAAATATTTGACTTTTGTAAAAAATTTTCTAAAATCAGAATCAGAAATATTTCAAGAAAGATTCTTTCGTAAATTTTTAACATTTTTAATGTTTTCTGATTATGAAAAAATTATTTGCAATTTTTCTAACACTTATATTAGCGTGTAGTAATTTTAATGTGGTTTCTGCACAAGATCAGACAGAGATTCAAAAATGGGAACAAGAGCTTTCTCAAATCCAAAAAGAAATAGAAGTCTCTAAAATTCTTCGAAATACACAAACCTTTGAAGAAAAAAGAAATCAAATGAATCGTCTCGGAGATATTATCTATAACCTTAATGTTGCAAAATGAAATGTTGTGGATATTGAAAATATTTATACAGAAGACACCAAACCTTTGTATGAAGCACGAATAAAAGCTCTTACCGTATATAATGGAGATATTATATTAATTAAACCAAAAAAATGGGAAGTGTTTTGGGCTCCATTTGTAGGATGAGTTTCACATGCTGCAATAATTGTAAATAAAAATCAGGTTGCTGAAATTAAGGATAATAAATCAGTTTCCACTATTCGAAATTTTTCAGATTTTATGAATGACCATAAAGATTCTGCTGATCAAATAATGGTAATTAATATGGGACTATCTACACAAGAGTGAAATACTTTAAGTAATTATGTTACTGGAAATTTATTAGGAAAACCTTATCCAGCTTGGCATGAGTTTCATCGATCGAAAGAATGGATGCATAAGTTTTATTGTTCATCTCTTGTGTGGCGAGCGCATTTCAGTAGTGGAAGATTTTTAGACTTGGATGATAATGATAAAAGAATTATTTTTCCTGTTGAATTAGCTTTTTCTAAAAATACCGGAAAGATTAATGTAATTCAACACTAATATGTCTTGATGTATGTATTCAATTAGTACCGTTTCTTATAATGGTACTAATATTTTTCTTTTAGAAAACTATATTATCAACCCTTTATTTAATCTTGAATTTCAATTTTTGTGATTTTTCTCAAAATTTATACACACACCTATTAATTTTATAGAAAAAGATATCTCAAATATTAAATATATAGAAAAATCTTCTGCGTGCAATTCCATTCCCTTAATTCCACATGTTTGATTTTTAGATTTTACGATCCACGATCAAATATTGATTTGAGTAAATTTTGCACTTTTCCTTTGTATAATTATAATTATATGTATATTTTTTTACCATATATGATATGGTATAGAAAAAATTATAAAATATATAATAAAATCCCCTAAATAAGGGGATTTTATTTTGTAAAATTATAAATTATAGTAACAAAAAAATCTTTAAAAACTTCCAGAAAAAGAATGATGAGAAAGTTCGATTTTAATAAAACTTCACGGACCATCGAAATATTCAAAATCTGGATGCGAGAAAAATATTTGCAAAATAAATTCGCTTCCACCAAGATTTTTTAGCACATTTTCAAACTTTTCATTTTCATTAAGATTTACAAAAATATTTCCGTCTCTAAGATTTTCTCGCAATGCAACTTCTTCTATTTTGTATCAGATTTCCAAAAATTTTTGCAAAATTTTTTCATGTTCAGAAATAATTGGAAAAATATAATTATAAATTGCAGAATTTTTAGAGAGTGAAAAATTTTTTATAAGAATTTCTAACATATTTTTTTAAAAAAATCCAAAAATCCCTCTCCTAAAAGGAGAGGGTCGGGGTGAAGACTACTCCACCGTCACAGATTTCGCGAGATTTCTCGGCTTGTCGATTTCTCTATTCAAATCAAGTGCCACAAAATATGCAAATAATTGCAAAACTACCACTTCAAGAATTGGATCAATATCTTCGTGTAGACTTTCGAATTCCATAGTCGCATCGTATAGCGATTTTTTGCTATCATCGGACGCCACCACGCCAATTACTTTTCCATTTCGCGCCTTAATTTCTTGTGCTGATGAAATATTTTTTTCATACAAACTCGTTTTTCCATTGACAAGAATTGTCGGAAAATTCTCATCTATCAGCGCAATCGAGCCATGCTTGAGCTCGCCAGACGCATATGCCTCCGAGTGAATATAAGAAATTTCTTTGAGTTTGAGCGAGCCTTCCATAGCAATTGGCAATTCCTGACCACGACCCAAAAAGAAGAAATTTTTATAATGTGAATAATTTTTTGCAATTTTTTGAATTTCAGATTTTTTGTCAAGCAATTTTTCAATAGCATTTGGAAGTTTTTCAAGCGCAGAGAGAATCTCACGATAGCGACGATAGTCAAGATTTTTGCGTTTTCCAAGGTGAAGCGCCATAACAAGGAAAGTCACAACTTGTGTTGTAAATGCCTTTGTTGACGCCACGCCAACCTCGATTCCCGCGCGAGTATAAAGTCCCTGACCCGCCGTTCGCGCAATAGCCGAACCTGGAACATTTACCACGCCAAACACATTTCCACCGCGCTCTTTAACGATTTTGAGTGAATCAAGTGCGTCTGCCGTTTCACCTGATTGCGATACAAATACATACAGCGTTTTATCGTCGATAAATTTTTTCTTATATTTAAATTCTGCCGAAACTACCACTTCTGTTGGAATATCTGCAAGTTCTTCGAGATAATATTTTCCCATAAGTCCCGCATGATAACTCGTTCCTGAAGCGACAATTATGATTTTTTCATAATTTTTTGGACTGATTTTTTCAAGTGTTTCAGAATGAAGGCTTGCATTGTCAAAATCCACGCGCCCACGAAATACATCACGAATCACAGAACCCTGATCAAAAATTTCTTTGAGCATAAAATGTTCAAATTCGCCAAGTTCTGCCGCTTTTTCAGTTTCATCAATAATATTTTTGGCACGAATTTCATCTGGATTTTCACTTATAATCGTGTATTCTTCTGGTGTCACCAAGAAAATATCACCATCTTCGAGAATAATATAATCTTCAATAAGCCCGATAAGTGCGCGATAATCTGATGAAATAAATCTCTCATCTTTTCCAAATCCGATCACCATTGGCGAACCTTTTTTCATACCAAAAAGTCGGTCTGGAAACTCTCTATCCATAAACACAAGTCCATATGCGCCGTGCATTTTGTTCTTGATTTTTTGTAAAGTCGAGAGATGATCGCCGTCAAAATTTTCTTCAAAAAGTTTTACTGTTATCTCAGTATCCGTTTCAGAATAAAATTCATAGCCTTTAGTCTCAAGATCTGCTTTGAGTTCAGCATAATTTTCAATAATTCCATTATGAATCACAACAAAACGACCATTTTGAGCCACATGCGGATGACAATTTGTTTCATTAACTCAACCATGAGTTGCCCAACGCGTATGCCCAATTCCCGCATGATAGGTTCCAAGCTCATAGCTTTCGGTTTTGATTTTCAAATTTCCTACTTTTCCCACCGCTTTGATAATTTCAATGTTTTTTTCACCATTGAGAACACAAATTCCCGCACTATCATAACCGCGATATTCGAGGCGTTGAAGCCCTGCAATAACTTCTTTTGACGCATTTCCTGCGCGTCCGAGATATCAAAAAACTCAACACATAAGCAAAAATTTAGAAAATAAATTGCTCATATTATAGTATTTTGAAAAAATTTTGCAAATTTTAAAAAATCTTTGCGTTTTTGAATTTTTTTGTTAAAATATTGCGGTTTTTTGTGAAGTTTTGACAGGAAATTTTTGAAAAATTTTATAAAAATTTGACAACCGTATTATTTTTATATATAATACAATTGTTCGCTACTCAACATACCTATATGCTGGCGTATTTGCCAGAGAAAGGAAAAAACATGAAACCTCGATTGATGTCAGATGGATTGACAATTAGCACATTAAGATTGTCAGAATCCGAAAAAATGAAACTTCGTTTTATTTTAAATAACTTAGTAATAGGAATATTTGCTTTCTTGATAGCAGCAGGTATTATTACTGTCATATCATTGTTGCCAGTATTACCAACAGCAATAATAAGCCATCTCTTGAACATTAACAATCCCCATGGGATACTGGGGATAATGATGGCTATGCCGATACTGTATAGTGTTATCAATCCACTTTGTGGCATGGCACTTTGGAAAGAGTCAGTGCTATCAGGTTTTATTATTTCTTTAATTATAGGCATTCCGATAGAAATCGGATTCCTAATAATAAGACCAGAAACCCTCTTACACTCCTATATAATAATGATAGTCACATTAGTTGTGGAGGTAAGCATTATACTTGCCAATCTCTTGCAAAAAGAGGACTATTATTAACAAATTGATCTATTATAGCGAACAAATTTTGACCAAATCAGTTTTGATTTGGTCTTTTTTATTTCATTCAAAAACCCTCTGGTATCTAGCTAAAATGTGGTAAATATGAATTTTTAGAAAAAAATTTTTGAAAAATATAAAACATAAAAAAATATCATAAGTTCTCATTATATAGCCCTGGGTGAAAATATTGTTCACTAAAAGCTATCAATATATTGTTGATGGATTTTTATTTTGTTTAAAAAACCTAGCCCCCTCACTCTCAATACTCATTTTTATTTTTCTTAATTTTTCAGAATAAAAGAATATACGGTAAATAAAAAA
>JBHBSX010000145.1:0-2625 GCA_041779175.1 Candidatus Altimarinota bacterium
ACAAAATCATATATAACATACTTGCATCTTTTTCACGAATATACTTCATCAGAATTTTTATATTTTTAAAAAATTTTTAAAAACTACATTATTATACACTCACTGTAAAAATTTTTATTACAAATATTTGCAATAAAAATTATCAATAATACATTGAAAATCTTAATACGAAATATTTTCATTTTTAACTATTATCTTCATCCATAAAAAAGAGTTTTATAATTATATTTTAAAAAATTTTCTAAAATCCACACCACTACACTCTCTATATTAAAAATAAAAATCAATAATAAAAATCTCTCAAAACGAGAGATTTTTATTATTGCAAAATTTTGCAATAATTTTCAAAAATTTTTTATTGCAAATTTATGCATTAGTGAGTTTCACGAACCTTGATATGAAGTTC
This sequence comes from Candidatus Altimarinota bacterium, assembly GCA_041779175.1. Classification (GTDB taxonomy): domain Bacteria; phylum Patescibacteriota; class Gracilibacteria; order BD1-5; family UBA2023; genus GN02-873. The sequence continues at coordinate 407 of JBHBSX010000145.1, forward strand.
ACGAAGTTGTATTTCATCAACTGTTGCTGGTGCATTCATCATCACATCTTCTGCCTTTCCAGATTTTGGAAATGCATAGATTTCACGAATATTTGCTTCGTCGCGAAGAATCATAAGAAGACGATCAAAACCAAATGCAAAACCACCATGAGGCGGAACACCATATTGGAATGCTGTATACATGGCACCAAATTTTTCCTTCACTTCTGCTTCGCCCTTTCCAACAATTTCAAATGCCTTCACAAGTGCATTGACATCATGATTACGAATTGAACCTGAAAGAATTTCATAACCATTACATGCAAGATCATACTGTGCACCATAGATTGAAAGCGGATCAGGATTTCCTTCAAATGCTTCTACCCCACCATGAGGCATTGAGAACGGATTGTGTTCAAAGTCAAATGAACCATCATCTTTTTGTTCATACATTGGAAAATCTGTCACCCAACAAAATGCGATTTCATTTTTATCAACAAGATCAAAGCGATCACGACAAGCAATACGAACTCCACCGAGAACTTTACAAGTTGGTTTTTTCTCGCCAGCACCAAAGAAAATCACATCACCAACTTTTGGTTGTAATTTCTTTTCAAGTGCTTCTAGTTCATTTCCTGTAAAGAATTTGAGAATTGGCGAACGAGGACCTTCTGCTTCATAAATAATACATGCAAGTCCGCCAGCACCAAGTGAGCGAGCCACTTCTGTAAGTGCATCAATTTCTGAACGAGAAAGAATTTTATTTTCAAGTTTCATAGCCTTTACTACACCACCTTCTGCAACCGCATTTGCAAAAAGCGAGAATCCAGAATCACGGAATTCTTCTGTAAAATCTTCAAAGTGCATATCAAAGCGAATATCTGGCTTGTCAGAACCATAGATTTCAAGCGCTTCAGAGTGTGTCAACCTTTTAAAATGTCCATTATCCGCAAGTCCAACAAGTTTCTTATCAGAAATATTTGCAATAAGATCGCGAGAAAATTTTTCCGCCACATTAAACACATCTTCTTGTTCTACAAATGACATTTCACAATCGATTTGATAAAATTCACAAGAATGGCGATCAGCACGAGGATCTTCATCACGGAAACAAGGCGCAATTTGAAAATATTTATCCAAACCACCTACCATAAGAAGTTGTTTGTATTGTTGTGGTGCCTGTGGAAGTGCATAGAATTTTCCATGATGCAAACGAGACGGAATAAGATAGTCACGAGCACCTTCTGGACTTGACGCTGTAAAAAGTGGTGTTTGTACTTCAATAAATCCATTTTCCGTAAACCAGTCACGAGTAAATTTGTTCATCTTGGCACGATACGCAATTTTATCAAACACTGACTTGCGACGAAGATCAAGATAGCGATATTTGAGACGAATATCCTCACTTGCACCTGTGTGTTCAGAAATTTCAAAAGGCGGAACATCAGATTTTGAAAGAATTTTTGCAGAGTGAATAATCACTTCAATTTCCCCTGTTGAAAGATTTGGATTTTGCTGACCTTCAGGACGACCACGAACAACACCTTCAAGTTTTACAACATATTCACTACGAAAAGTATCCGCTACTTTCCAAGCATCCTCATTGGTTGATGGATCAAAAACTGTTTGAGTAATTCCATAACGATCACGAAGATCGATAAAAATCAATCCACCATGGTCACGACGATTTGCCACCCAACCAGAAAGTGTAACCATTTGTCCAATATGTGATGAATTCAATTCACCAGCTGTATGACTTCTGTGCATAAAAAGAAAATTAAAAAATTAAAAAATTAAAAATATTTTGAGTTGGACTTACAGAAAAATTTTTTAAAAATTTTTAATGCCAAAGTTTGCAATTGTGTATTTTTATTTTATTGCAATTATTTGTATTAGTGTTTATTTTTATAAAATTATTTATTGCAAATTTTTGTAATAATATTGCTGCTATTTTTATGAAATTTTTTCAAAAAATTTAGGTACTATAATCAGGATTATCCCAATCAGAAATTTCTTTATCATGAGAAAAAATTAACCACCACAACCCTGCTCGCCTTTCCATCACAACACCAGTATTCATATCTCTGCCAATTTCCTGACCATTCACTCGATAATCCGTCACTACCCAATGATATCTATAGAACAAATCTGCCATTTGCAAAATCTCTTCCTTATTGCGAATTTTTGCTTTTCAAATAACTTCTTGCAGATTTTTGCATGATGCCAAAAATTGAATCATA
>JBHBSX010000146.1:0-2580 GCA_041779175.1 Candidatus Altimarinota bacterium
ATCATATTTTTTTATTTTGTCTACTGAAAGCATTTGACTATTAAGGGATTTTAGAGTATATTAGACATGTATTTTCGTTACTTCATAATTTATGACAACAACTAAGAAAGCTACAACTGTCGAAAAGAAGACAAAATCTGTAAATTCTGTAAAACCAAAAAACGAAACATTTTTTTCTACAGAAGAACGTCCTGGAACTCTTATTATTGTAGAAGGTTCTGATGGATCTGGTAAATCTACACAATTACTTATTGCAAAAAATCTTTTGGAATCAAATGGTTTTTTCTGCGTACATAGTGAATGGAATTCTTCTGAAAAGATTCATACTATGCAAAAACGCATGAAAAAATTTGATCCATATATGCCTGCTGCAGTGTTTGATACTATTTATGCTGCTGATTTCATTGAACGTTATCTCACACAGATTCGTGGTGCTCTCAAGGCTGGTATGGTAGTTCTCTGTGATCGTTATATGTACACAGCTCTTGCTCGTGGTTATGCTCGTGGAATTAAAATGGGATATTTGAAACCATTCTATGATCTCTACTTCCCTGTTCCTGATATGGCATTTTACTTCCGAGTTCCAGTAGAAACTGCTTGTGAACGTGCCATCGGACGCAATCCTCTCAAGCACTATGAAGCTGGTATGGATGTACGTTATAGTGATAACATCATCGAAAGCTTTAAACGTTTTCAAACAAAAATCATTGAAGGATATGATATTCTCGCTGAAGAAAACAATATGTATGTCATTGATGGTGTTGCACCTATTTACAAGACAACTCCAATTTTTGTAGAAAAAATCGCTGATTACTTCAAGAAAAAATACGATGTAGAACTTATGGGGGTTCATCGTTCAGCAAAATAATTTTTGATATTTAAAAACATATATATGAGACCAAATATTTCTAACTGTCACGCACTTCCTGGTACACTTATTATTTTTGAAGGACCAGATGGTTCTGGAAAATCTACACAAGTACAAACTCTTAAAAAACTTCTTGAAAAAGAAAGAAAAATTGTTACTGTTTCAGAATGGAAATCAGCTCCAGTAATTTCAAGCTTTCTTCATCAGAATGAAAGTCTCAATAAATTCGCTGATCGTATTCTCCCAGAAACTTCACTCTTTGTGCAAGCCGCTGACTTGCTATATCGTATCGAACGAGAAGTAATTCCTGCTCTCAAACAAGGGCATATTGTTATCATGGATCGCGGTATTCAGACACTTATTGTTCGCGGACTTATGGTTGGCATGAGTGAAACCCAAATTCGTGAAGGACTTCTTTGGTGGAGAAATACTATTTACAAAGAACTCTTTGATAACGCTAAGACAATTTATTTTTCTGTAGAAGCCAATGAATCACTTCGTCGACTTCAAACTCGCACAGAACAAGAACGGAAAAATCATTTTGGTAAAAAATTCAACAAAGCAAAATACGATGGAACTATTCTTGCTCTCCATTTTGTAAACACGCTTGTCTATGCACCAGATGGTAAAAAAATGACTCGTAACGACAAGAAACAATTCATCAAAGATACTCAAGTAAATATTATTCAGACATATCGTCGTGTATTTGAAGATGAAATGTCTTCTTATCTTGAGATTGACGCTATGCAATCAAAATCAGCAATGGCAACAGTTCTCAAAAAACATGTAGTTGATATGCTTTTCTAAAAAATTTTTATGAGATTTTCTTTTCGAATATTTCTTGCATTCGTGATTATTCTCGGACTTTGAGCACTTGTTATACAACAAGTGCTTGTTGGCTTTAAGAACAATTCACAGACGACATTCTCGCAAGAATTTTTTAATACCATAAATCCTTTTTGGAAAGCACAGAACCCCGATGTTTTCAATAATTTTCCAGTCAACATTCCACTTCCTGTGGTTAATCCAACAGATTGAGAATTGTTAGTTTCTGGAAAGATTTTTCTCTTTGATTCTAACAACAATTCTCTCACAGGAATCGGAGTCATCAATACTACCACAACCAGTTCTGGTACACTTGTAGACTATCTTCCAGTTAACACCGAACGCATTACTATAGCACCACAAACTGAATATATTTTCAATAATTATTGGCAATGATTCGGCGATCAGTATATTCCATACAATCACAATCAAACTATCACAGACTCTGGTTCTATATCATCAGATTCTGCCGAAATAATTACACAACCGATTATCACCTTTCAGACACTTGCGGATATTTTTCAAATCTCAGATAATTATGATTTGAAATTTTACGAAAAAACTGTCATCAAGCATCATCACTATGATATCACTGCCAAAGTTGAACTCACCACGCAAAATACTACCACCAATATAGAAACTATTCAACCCCTTCAAGAAATTCCTCTTTCTATCCCTTATGTAACCATAGAAAAAACCATCAATACTGGTTTATTTGTGAATTTCGGCATTCTCATGGCATTGATTCTGACACTATGGGCAATATCTTCTCCACGAGAACCAGTGACAAAAACCCCAAGAATCTCCAAGGAAGAACTTGAAAAAATAGAAGCAGAACTCGAAAGAATCAAAGAAAAACGAAAAGTCAATAAGAAAAAACATTTCAA
>JBHBSX010000147.1:0-4554 GCA_041779175.1 Candidatus Altimarinota bacterium
ATATAGAACGAGAGGTGGAGAAATACGGCAGTATACAAAATATTCTATTACAAACCTCAACCGCACAACAAGAATTAGAAAAACAAAAAAATAATTTAGAATTGGCGGAAGAGTTAAAAAATAAAATAAAGCAAAAAGAAGAAGAAAAAAAGGAAAAAAGATTAGATTTGATAATGAAGTGATTTGAAAAAAGTGATGTTGATGAGATAGAATGTAGAATGCAAGCAGAAATAAATGAAATATATACAGACCTTGAAAATTTAAAATCAAATACAGATTTTAAAGATTTTATACATCGGATACCAGGGATTGTACAAAATTTACACGAACTCGCTGATAATATGCTTACAGAAGCGGAAAGCGAGGATTTTCGTGATGACTTAAAAAGACTTATGGATTATATGCTACACGAACTCACATTAAACAACAAAAAATCCCTTAAAATAGAACTTTTTAAAGGATTTTCTGAAATAAAAAATGTTGATTTTTGAACTGGAGCAGGTAATGGGACTCGAACCCACAACGGCCGCCATGGCAAGGCGGTACTCTAGCCAATTGAGCTATACCTGCAAATAAGATATTTTTATTATATAAATTTTTTTAAAAAATCAAGAGAAATTTTCAAAAAATCAATAAAAATAAGAATTGATCCAAAAAGAATTTTGATAAAAAATTGCTTTTTTTGAATTTTTCATGATAATAGAGAAAATCTTTTAAAAAATTATGCAATTGGACTATCTTGATACCACTGTTTTAAAAACACTTGATTTTTTTCAAAATCAACAAAACCTAACAAAAATCTCCACAGAAACTTTTATTTTTCCATTAGTACTTGGATCGGGTAACGCTATTGAAACAGGAAAAATTTTATTTCGTAAAAATCCTGCATTGTTTGCTTCAGAATCAGACGCAACTGATAAAATTTCTTTGCTACAAATTCAAGAGGTAGTGATTCTTTCGGCTTCTGGTGCCAAACATGCTCCTATACTTGCATCGGAGGCAAAAAAGACAAATAAAAAAACATTTTTGATTTCTTCTACTCTGAATTCAGAAGCGAGCAAAATTGCGGATGAGAGTTTTATTTTTCCAAAAATTTCCGAGCCATATACCTATAATACTTCTACATATTTTGGTTATATTTATGGTTCTGAAATGGGGAATTATGATTTAAAAAGTGTGAAAAATTTTTTGGAAGAAACATTGCTTACAAAACTTGAGAATATTGATTTTTCACAATTTTCTTCGTTTTTTGTAGTAATACCAAATGAATTTGCACTTCTTAAAAATATGATAGAAACCAAGTTTATTGAACTTTTTGGTCGTAAAATTCCACGTGATATTGCAACATATGAACAGATTAAACATGCTATGACTGTAATTCCTGATGATAAAGAATTATTTATTTGTTTTGGTAATAATTCTGGAAAAAAATTTGGAAAAAATCAAATTGATTTGCCGATTTTTGATACAGAAAATTACGGTCCAATGATGCTTGCTTCCTATTTTACTGTAGGGAAGATTCAGCGTCAAATGCCTCCATATTTTATGGAAAATATTGCTCGATATTGTGAAGAATCTGAATATAATATTTCCCCAATTGTCCTTAATTAACTATGAAACTTTTTGCTTTTATTCTTGGTCGTGAATATAAACTTTCACTTGCTGAATTAACTCATGTTTTTGGTGTAGAAAATTTACGCGAACATAATGAGGAAATTGCTCTTTTTGAGCTTGAAAAACTTGATTCCAAAGCTATTTTATCTCTTGGTGGAACTACGAGAATTATTGAGATTCTTTCTGATACAACTCCAGAATCTTTTGCTACCGATGTAATAGAATTTTTGGAGAAAAAAGAAAAAAATTCGAAATTTTCATTTGCACTTGTAAATTTTGGTATCAAGTTTCCGCTTGCTGATGCGGGGATGCGTATCAAAAAAACACTTGCAAAAAATTATAATATTCGTCTTTTAAATACAAAAAATGAAAATATTCATTCGGCAGTTTTTAAACGAGAAAAATTAGCAAAAACACAAACAGAACTTGCTTTGTTAAAAATTTCTGAAAAATTTTTCTTTGGTTTTACGCTTGCTTGTCAGGATATTGACCTGTATGCACGTCGAGATTTGATGAAAAATCGTGATATGATCACGGGTATGATGCCACCAAAGCTTGTACAAATGATGATCAATATGTTAGATAAAAATACACAAAAAAATGGAATCTATGATCCATTTTGTGGATTAGGAACTACGCTGATTGAGACAGCAAATCATCGTATTTATACGATTTTTGGTTCTGATATTTCTCAAGAAATGTCAAAAAATTCTGAAGAATCTCTGAATAAGTTTATAGATGAAGAAAAGGTATGGCAAGAAAGAATTAAATCAGCTGGTGGTGTGCCAGCAAAGGATTTTTCACAAATTTTTTCAAAAATTTTTACGCTTGATGCCACAAAAATTGCACAAGCCTTTACAGAATACAATGTTCCAAAAAATGTGAATATTATTTCTGAATGATATCTTGGAAAAATTATGAAAAAAGAAGAAATGACTCAAGATTCGGTTTTTTCTGAACGTAGGGCTATTACTCGATTGTATGAATCATTGTTCGAATCACTCAAAAATGCAAAATTTTCTGGACAAATTGTTATGAGTTTTCCGTTCTGGAAGGTACATAATGTGTATATTTTTTTGGAAAATATTTCTGAAATTATTGAGAAAAATGGTTTCAAAATTGAATCATTGTTGCCACGAGAAATGTGACTCAATACTAAAAATGGATCACTTCTGTATCGTCGCGAATCACAAAATGTTGGGCGCGAAATTATAAAAATTGTAAAGAAATAATTTTTTAAAAAATTTTAAAATATTTTTATGGAACTTCTGAATCTGAGAAATGCATCGCTCAAATACAAAAAACCTGTGGAAATCGAAACGGCACTTGCTTGGAATGCAGTGAAAAAATTCTTGGAACAGGAAAGTCGTGAAGAATTGTTTGAATATATTTCATGAGTGAAAGTAACAGAAAAAAATATTTCTATTGTAGTACGAGAATCGCTTGCAAAAAATGAACTTGCATTATATAAAGAATCTTTGGGAAAATTTATTCTTGAAAAACTTTCAGATTCTTATGATTCGCATGAGCGTACTATTAAAATTTTATAAAAATTTGCAAAATAAAAATCCTATTTAAGATAGGATTTTTTAAATGATTTAGAGAATATTTACAATAAGAATGCCAATAAGTCCCAATCCAACAGAGATTCCAAAACCAGTGAGTACACTTTTTCCAAAATTTCTCTCTCCCATTCTATAGGCAATAGAGGCTTTGACAATGTTATTAGACATAGTAGCAATGAGAATAGTTGTGGAAGCAATAACCAGTGTGAGAGAACCATCCAGAGATTTTCCAGCCATATCCATAGTGATAGCGTCTACATCAGCCAAACCAGAGATCATACCAAGCGCATAATAGAAAATTTTTGGATCAATAATATGCTGATAAATCAAACCAATTCCTGCAATGAATTTGATTGCTACAATAACAAGTGCAAACTTAATAGCAGGAGCAATGCGAAATGGACTGTCGTATTCTTGTTCGGTTTGTTCTATTTTTTGGGTGCTTTCTGATTTTTTTCATTTTCTATAAAAATACCAAGCACTTCCACAGAGTCCCATGAGCATAGCAATAGAAGGAATGAGAATAGTGGAGAGAATAGCAGGATTATAAAAACCAGATACAATAACAACACGTATACACATAATAATTGACGCAATAAGTGTGGCGGCAACATAGAGATAGGTGTTATTGTCTTTTTCATGTGATTTGCTTGTCATAGCGGCGGTAACTGCTGTTGAACTAATCATTCCACCAACCGCACCAGAGATGAGCGTACTTCATTTATTTCCGAGAACTTTTGAGAGAATATAACCAATATATTCAATTCCTGCCATAATTACTACAAAGAACCAAATGCTATATGGATTGAAAAAGTTCATAGTAACAATAGGATGCGAAAAGGCGAGGGGATTTCCTGTAATTCCTGTAAAAATATCAGCAATAGAATATTTAACATCAGGAAGTAGTGGTAAAACTACAAGGGCAATAACCGCAAATTTGATAGTATTTCCCATTTCGGCACGAGAGATTTTATTGCTAAATTCTCACAAATATTCTTTTGCTGAAAAAAGCACTAATGATAAAATTGTGAGAATAATGGCGATATGATAGTGACCAAGCATAACAATCATACCAAAAAGATACGCAATAACACCAGCAAATTCGCTCAATACGCCAAGTTTTTTGAGTTTAAAAGAAGAATAAATATAAGAAATTCCAAGAAAAATAGTAACAATAATAATTCCGAGAACTTTCCAATATTCTCCACCATTTAGAATATCGAGCCAAGTAGTAAATGCTCCGAAAAATCCCATCATAGCATAGAAACGTATACCGCCAAGACTTCCGTCAGAAGTATTTTTGTCTCCATCATCGATTTTTTCTTCAGAAAAAGGTATATCACGCTCAATTCCTATGAGCATTCCAAGGGCTGTC
>JBHBSX010000148.1:0-3747 GCA_041779175.1 Candidatus Altimarinota bacterium
AATGTTCATGATAGACTTTTGCATTTTTGTAATAAGGAATCGATAATTTTGTATCCGCCGACAGATACAGATAGATTTCAACCAAAATCTGCACAAAATGAAAATATTTTTATAAAAAATTTGCAAGAAAAAATTGCGAAAAATTCGCAAAATGGTGAAAATTATTATCTCTCATTTTCTCGTTTATCACCGCCAAAACGAGTGGATTTGGTGGTAGATGCTTTTCTTGCTATGTCAGACAAAAATCTTGTCTTTACTTATGGTAAAAATGATCCGCTCAAAGACGAGATTCTTGCAAAATGTGAAAATGCGAAAAATATTTTCCCGATTCCAGCACCTTCTGATATGGATTTTATTGCTTTGGTGCAAAATGCTATTGCTAATATTTATATTCCTATTGACGAGGATTTTGGCATGTCGCCAGTTGAGTCTATGGCTTGTGGTGTGCCGACGATTTGAGTGAATGAATGAGGTCTCAAAGAGACGATTATTGATGGAAAAACAGGGATTTTACTTCCTGTGAATGTAAGTGTTCAGAATATTATTGACGGCGTACAAGAATTAACTCTTGAAAAATCAAAAGAAATGTCAGTAGCAAGCCGAGAACGGGCTATGAAATTCTCTCTTGAAGCTTTTGTAGAAAATATTAAAAAATATTTATAATATATTCAAATAAAAATAAAGTATATGATACAATCGGGAAATATTGTGAAAAAAATTGATTCACATGCACAAACTCGAAATTGGTTTATGTGAAAATTTTTTCCTGAAAATGATTTTTTTCACTCAAAACATGTTGAACTCAAATTACATGAACTTAAAAAATGAGAAAAACATATTGGATCTATTTCTGATACATATCGTAAAACTTTAGTAATTTTGGTTTCATGAAAGATAGAATGTTATTTTTGAGAGGATTCTTCTACTAAGATTTTACTCGAGAAACCATGGGATTTTGTGGCTGATGATGAGATTCCATGAGAGCATCGTATTGAAGTTCTTGAAGATTCAGTTTTGTTTGTTATTCGTCAAAATTCTTAAAAAATTATTATGAAAATTTTTAATCTTCCTTTATATAACGGCACGTATGCAGATTTTTTTCAAAAAATTCTATCCGTAACATCGCCAACTTTGGTATTTACGCCAAATCCTGAAATTCTCTATCGTGCGTATTCTGATGCGGATTTTATGAAAATTCTAGAATCTGCAACTTATAATGTGCCAGATGGAAATGGGCTTTATGTGGCTGAAATGATGGCAGAAGGAAAAAGTTTTTTTTCAGCATGTCGTGAAGTATTTTTTAATAAAAAAAATGTATATGCAAAATATGGTGATCTTATAAAAGGTTCGGATTTGACCAAAGATATTCTTGAGTTGGCAGTCAAAAATCCTCTCAAGATATTGATTATTGACCGAAAAAATACTACACCAAAAAATGATTTTGAAGTCAAAAAAGCAGAAGTTCAAAAAAATCTTGCAAAAATTTTGGAAGAAAAATATCTGTGAACGCAGATTTTTGTGGTATTTGAATGAGAACAAAGCGATGAGGAAATTGCGAAAATTATTACAGAAAATAAAATTGATTTTGTATTTTCTTGTATTGGAATGAAGATTCAGGAAGAGCGCCTCAAAAAAGTTTTTGATTTTCTTCCCAAAAATCAGGCAGTAGTAGGGCTCGGCGTTGGTGCCAGTATTGATTTTCTTCTTGGACTTCAAAAGCGCGCCCCAAAAATCTGGCGAGATTCTGGGCTTGAATGGCTGTATCGCTTGATTACTCAGCCAAAAATTCGTTATAAACGAATCAAAACCGCACTTATAGATTTTCCGAGACTTGTGAAAAAGGATTTGGAAAAATAAAAATCCCCAAAATAGGGGATTTTTATAAAATTTTTAAATTTCAAAATCAAAAAATTCTTTGAGATTAAGTCTTTCATGATCAAATCGGAAAAGTTTTCATTCTTTTTTGAGAATTTTAAGAACTCAATCAACGATTTTTTCACTTACATTTTCGCCATAAATATTTCATTTTCGCATATTTGGATTGTCATATGCACCTTTTGTAATTTCAAAAATCAGGCGAGAATTGACTGGTGGGGCAATAACATTTGCACCTGCAAGGATGGTTTCTGTGCGATCAGAACCAAAGCGAAGTGTAACACAAGGAGTTCAGACAATATTTGCTTCTTCTTGCATACTTCCAGAATCTGTCATTACACAACCCGCTTTTGTGAGCATATCCATAACTTCATGATGATGTGCGAGTGCTGGTCAATAAGCAAAATTTTCACGATAATTTTCAACTAAATCATTGATATCTTCACGAAGTCCATAGCGATCAATGGCTGCTTCTGACGCATTAAGTCCAAGAAAACATACGGGATGGTCTTCTTGCACGAGTTTTTTGATAGCAAAATAAATAGCTTTAAAGCGCTCTTCTACTTCACAATTTTCGCGGCGATGCACCGTGATAAATATGAGTTTTTTGTCTTTCATATTTGGATACATAGCAAAAGCATTGGATTCTGGAATTTTTTCACAAGAAATGCGAACCGCATCAGCAACAGTATTTCCAACCACCTCCATTCTGTCTTCAAGAAAACCCTCACCAAGTAAAGTTTTTTTATAAAGTTCATGTGGAAGTGCAAAAAATCCAGTTGAGGCCTCAATTCCACGAGTGTCAAATTGTTCTGGATATGGCTCAATAGAACCAAGTTCATAAATTCTTTGATCTTGCAAAAAGGTATAATATTGTTCCCAATTGAATTTTCAGTGTTTAAATTCTGTAAAAATTCTATTGAAAAAATGTTCATTTGGCGTAAAAGTACGAATTCCTGCTTCTACATGGACAACGGCAAATTTGTTGAGAAAAGCGGCTTTATCGGCAGTTGTTGCGGTCATGGTATCACCATGAACATAAGGAACAGGAATTTTGTTATATTTACTTGCGAGTTCGTCAAGAAAATTCCCAAGCCTATCAATAACTTGTGAAAATTTTTCATGCAATTTTCCGCTAATTCCGAGTTTTACATCAACAATCATTCCAAATTCTTGAAGTACACCTTCCGAGAGATTATAGTCATAATGTTGTCCAGTATGAATGAGAATAACGAGTTCGCCTCGTTTTTTGAGTTCAGCATAGAGTGGTGCTTGTTTGATGATATCAGGTTTGGTGGCAATCATCACAATATGAGCGTATTTTTCTGATCTTTTTTCAATATCTTTCCAAAAATTTTCACGAATAGAAACTCCATTTTCAAGAGCGATATAGTTTTCCATAAAATTATTGTTAGGATATTTTTATTATAGTCAAAAAATAATAAAATCAAAAAACTTGTCATGCTTTCCTCCCGTTGGTACCCATATTTTCTATCAATAGCCTATGATCTTGGTGTTTGACGCAAACGACCCAATTGTTTTGAGGCTGTGTTCACACTAGACTTCAAACTTGGTTGGCTAATTTCAGGAATTTCTTTATCTAAGTCAGCCTGTGTTAGTGTTTGTTTTCCACTTGCTTTTGTTTGCGCTGGTCTTTTAGCTGGCGCTTTAGCATGTCCCTGGGTCGTCTTGGCTTTTGATGGTGTTTGTGGTTGAGTTTTTTCTTGTGCTTCACGCATCTTTTCTTTTTCTATTTCAGCGATTTCTTTCACCAACGTGCCCATAGTTTGCTCCATTGATTTTACACGGACCATTAAATCGGTATTTTCTTTAGATTTCACAGCCATTTGTGCTTGTAAATCCACATTATCA
>JBHBSX010000149.1:0-5147 GCA_041779175.1 Candidatus Altimarinota bacterium
GCCTTGCCCTGAGAAACTATTCGTTTTTATGATGGAAAAGTTTTTATAAAAAATTCTCAGACTGTAGATTTTATTGAATTAAATGAGGAATATCTTTCTTTTGAAAATAAAAATGAAACCTATCTTCCTTTATGAGTTCAAGATACCGAATTTACTCTTCCAGATGGTCAATATTGGGTTATGGGAGATAATCGTCGTCATTCATTAGATTCTCGAGGATGCTTTGATTTATGTGAAAATGAAGGGAGTACTCATTTTATTGCAAGAAAAGATATTGTTTGAAAAATTTTACTTTCGCTTTGATATTTCGAGATTTTTAAAGACGGTAAAATCCCACAATTAGGCTCTTTTACTTGGGAGGTAAAACCACGATTTTTTAATATTCCAGCAACATTTGAATATAAAGAATTAGAAACAGTAAAAGAATAATTTTTTAATTATTTTGTGCCATACAGATGATTGTTAGATAAATAAAAAATTGTTTTAGATAAATGAGATGTTTTTTTAATTTCACAAAAAATTTCTTTTTATTTTAATAGGTATGTTTTATCTTATTAATAAGCCAGTATGAATGTCGAGTTTTGATGTGATTCGTAGAATGAGAAAAACCTTGAATATCAAAAAAATGTGACATATTGGTACGCTGGATCCGCTTGCTGATGGATTAATGCTAGTAGCAACAGAACAAAGTACTAAGTTACTTTCATTTCTTAATTCTGATAAAAAAACCTATTCATTTACGGTTCGACTTGATGGGAAGAGTGAAAGCCTTGACACAGAAAGAGAAATTTTTCCTATTGATCTCACTAATCTCCAAATTCCTTCCAAAACTATTTTGAAAGAAAAAATTTCTCAAGTTACCGAACAAATACCACCTAAGTTTTCAGCAATTCATATAAATGGCAAGAGAGCATATGAATTGGCTCGAAAGTGACGTGATTTTGATATTCCAAGACGACAAGTAGAGGTTTCTGATGTAGAGATTCTCCATATTTCCGATAAGGAAATTTCTGTTCGTTTAACGATCTCGTCTGGTTGATATATTCGTTCATTTGCGCCCTTTATTGGAGAGATTTGTGGTATTGATGGTGGATATATTACAGCCTTGCGTCGTGAACAATTATTTTTTTGAAAAAAAATTTTAGAATTATCGGATTCTTGCGATCTTGATATTATTTCGCGTGAGAAAAATATTTCAGAAACTATTCTTTTTCCAGAGTTTCCTATCTTTACATTGGAGGATGAAAAAATTTTAAAAAACATTATTAATGGAATTGCTCCTGAATTGCCAATGTTGATTGAGATTTTTGGGGTAGATTTTTTTGAAAAGATAAAAATTTTTAAAAAATTTTTTCTGATATTTCCATGAAAATACGCCTCACTTCTTGAGTTTTCTGATGATAATCTGATTATTATGAGAAATAATGTTATGTCTTTTATATAATTTCTTCACACAAAATTCACATAAATAAACTTGATTTTTTTGTTTTTTTGTATATTCTTTCTCCAGTTATTATATTTATTATGAAGTTTATCCAGAACATCTTCATCAGTGTTGCAATTTTTTTCTCATTTACAGTGGGGACTTTTGCTGCAACTGGGGAAGTGGTTCAGGAAGCTAATGCTGATGCTAAAACAAAAATTCAAACTACCATTAATAAATACATTCTTGATGTATATAAGAATCAGGGTAATAAGATTCTTGAGGAATTGGATACCAATCTGGCAAAGGTAGCCACTACAAAAGAAGCAAAATTTGAATCATATGTAAGCATACAAAAAACACTCCTGCTAAAAAAGACTGCAGTTGAGAAGGATCAAGAGATGTGAAAAAATTCAAAAACACTTTTGATTAAGTATCTTGACTATATGATCTCAGAAATTGAAAATCGCAAAAAAAATCTTTAAAAATCTCTTTACTTTTTGAGATTTTTTTTTATTATTGAGAAAATTTTTTATTATGCAAAACGAAATTATTCTTTGGATTAAAAAGCTTATCGCAACAGCAGTTGTGATATTTATTGCTTATGCAATATATCTTACAAAAGATACTATTGTTTTATTGCTTACATCAGGTTTTTTGACATTGCTCATTACTCCATTGGTAGAAAAATGGAAAAAATATAAAATTCCAGAATGGATAACAGTGGTTTTTGTTTACTTTTTGTTAATATTTTTAGCAACAGTAGTGATGGTGAGTATAATTCCAATTATTGTTAATTATTTGGTTAATATTGTAGAACAGGTAACTCTCTGGTCACAAACAGCCCAACAAACATTTACACGATATGGTATTGCTGGATTCAATCTTCCAGATTTTCTTGAAAAACTCATTTTGTATCTTTTTAGTGAGGAAAATATTAATAGTACTCTTGATATTATTAAGCAAAATGCAGGAAGTATTCAGACATTTTTGACAAATCAATTATCTTCCATTACGAGCGGTGGATTAACAATTGTTTCAAGTATTGGATCAGCCTTTACTAATATTCTTATGATAGGAATTGCTACATTTTTTATGGTGTTGGAGCGAAAGGAAATTGGTCAGATTTTTTTGGATATTACACCCGATTCCGCGGAAGAATATATTAAATATATGTTTACAAAGGTTCAAGAGGTTTGTATTTCTTGGATTAAAGCCTCCATTATATTAAGTTTTTCTATTTTTCTTTTAACATATATAGGATTGTTTTTGTCAGAAATGATATTTGGATTTAGGACGGATAGTGTATTTACACTTGCCTTGATTAGCGGTATAATGGAGTTTGTTCCATATATTGGTCCTATTCTTTCTGTAATTCCAGCACTTATTATTGCTCTTGGTATTAGCTTTGAGGCAGCTGTTGTGATTGTTATTTTATATCTTATTATTCAACAGACAGAGAATAACTTTCTTGTGCCTTATATTATGAGTAAAAATCTCGATCTTTCTCCACTTTTTGTTTTTGTGATTATGATTTTTGGGGCGACGCTTGGGGGAATTATTGGTATTATTGTGGCAGTTCCTATTGCGGGGATTATTCGTGCATTGTATAATGATTTTGTTGATCGCAAAAAAAAGCGTGGACGATATGCTCCCGTTGCTGAGGTTTGTGAAATTGAATATGAAGAGATTCATGTTTCAGATAGACTTCGTAATTCACAGGAGATTCTTGATAAAACGAAAAAATATTTCGTAAAAGCAAAAAATCTTTTTAAAAAATAATTTTGAAAGCTGGGGCTATTGCAGCAAAAAACATTCTGATATCTCGTCAGAATGTTTTTTGCTTTTTTATCCAAAAATCTCCAATATTTTGTTCTTGGCGTTTCTTTGTCTCTCTAAGCCCTTGGGGGGGTGAAGTGTAGTGAATATGAATTTTTAGAAAAAAATTAAAAAATATATAAAATGTAAAAAATCTCTCACAAATTCCAATTGCATAAAAGAATTAAAAGAAATTTTTAGGTAAAAAAACTTTGCCACTAAAAATTACTGACAATATATTAGTGATTTTTAGTTTATTTTTAAAAGTGCCTATAGTGTTCAGTTTTTGGTATTTATTTTTCCTAAGTTTTTATATTTAGGTGGCGTATAGTGAATATGAATTTTTGAAAAAGTTTTAAAAAATGTAAATATAAAAATTTTTTCTAAAGTCCTCTTATAGGGAATTCAAAAAGAAAAGACAGTAATAGCTGCAGAAAGTATTATCCACTAAAAAACTACCAACAATATGTTGATAGTTTTTATTTTTCAGTATTTTTCAAAAAATATTTTTCAAAATTTTTTATCACTTCTTGATAAGGTTTTTTAGATTTTTCGCCAAAAATTTTACCAAAATTATGAACAACTCAGTCATAATATATTCTTGATTTTTCTTGAGCATGTGAAATATTTTTATAAAAATCATTATAATGTTCTTTGTCAAAAATCACATCTTCGCCCGCTTCGTGCAATAGGAATTTGCCACAAAAACAAGACAAATTTTCTATAATCTCACTCGCGTCAGGATAGGTATTGATAATTGGTGTGTTTCATTTTTCTCGACGCAAGGCACCGCCAACCGAAGAAATCCCTCTAATTTGTGCAAAATCTTTGGCAAGAAAAAATGCAATTGTCCCGCCAAGTGAATTCCCATTGACGAAAAATTCAAGATTTTCAGGTTTTTGATGAAAAATTTTTTCAGAATTTTCAAGACAAAATTCTATAATTCTCTTAGCATCACTAACTTCATCGTCAAAATTTTTTCAAAAAAATTTTAAAAATTTGTTTTCATAATCAGAAAGTTCAGGATTATTGGCAATATTTTTTCGGCTTGATGAATAGAGAATGGTGTGCGCGAGATTATTGTTTGAAAAATGCTCTGCAAATCACAAAAATTTTTGATCAGAACCATTTTTATGTCCATATAATCCGTGAATATTGATAATAATTTTATTGCTATTTTGTGCGAGATATATGTTAGTATCGAGCATTTTGTCGCCAAATACTCATTCGATTTGATAATTTTGTAGCATAATTTTTCAAAAATTTTTAAAATTTTATAGATTTTTGGATTTTTTGCAAAAAATTTTTGTATATATGTGTATTTTGAATATAATACAATTACTTTATTATTTTTTAGAAAAATATGAAATTAAATGCTGGAATTATTACTCATAAAATTACTGAAACAAAGGAATTTTATACACAAAAACTCGGATTTCAAGTACATTTTGAGAATGATTTTTATTTATTATTAGGAACGCCCAAAGGGGATTATGAAATAAGTTTTTTATTGCCAAATCACCCAACACAAAAACCGATTTTTCAAGATGAATTTGCGGGAAGAGGTGTGTATTTGACTATTGAAGTTGATGATGTTGATGCTTTGTATGCGGAATTACAAGCCAAAAATATTCCCATTGAAATAGAAATTCGGGATGAGGAATGGTGAGATAGGCATTTTGCTATTGTTGATCCTAATGGTATTGGAATTGATTTTGTAACCTATTCACAACCAGAATAAAACTCGTTTTTCGGGTTTTTATTTTTGAGTTTTTTCGTAAAAATATTCTCGAAAATTGATTTTTTCTGAAAAATATGATATTCTTATGAAAATAATTATAAAATATGAATACATACACTCAAATGAATAATGATTCCTCTGAAAAAATTGAAGAATCTTCAAAAA
>JBHBSX010000150.1:0-4162 GCA_041779175.1 Candidatus Altimarinota bacterium
AGGGGGAGAAATTTTCAGAAACAATTTTTGAACAAAAAAATTTTATATTTTTTTAAATTCATATTCACTACATATCCCCAGCCTTGAAAGTTTAAGAAAATAAAAAACTGAACTAAAAGTTGAGATTTTAAACAAAAATAAATACCCCAACATTCAGTTAGAGTATTTCAAAATAGAAACTATATTAGTTTTTTCGCATGAGAAAATATATTCAAAACACTATCATAATCAATGTATAAATCATGCCGATAGTTATAAAATCTGTCCCAAAAATATATCAAATCTGCGAATCTGGAAGGCGGAAAAATTCCGAAATAATACGAGCAATACCATATCACAGAAGAAAAATTCCAGAAATTTTTCCAGGAGAGTTTTTGAGATTTGTCTTGAAAAATATAAACAATAGAATCACAAACAATACCACACCTTCAAGTAAAAGTTCTAGAAGTGGACTCGGAAAATGCGGAATACCTTGAACCCTCATAGCAAAAGGTCCAGAATAATCAGCAAAACCATACAATTCATTATTAAGATAATTTCCAAATCGACCAAAAGCCAAGCCAACAGGAGTGATCACAGCAAGAATATCTATAACATTCCAGAATTTATAATCAAATTTTTTGGAAAAATAATATGTCGCCAAAATAACCCCCAAAAGACCTCCATGAAAACTCATTCACCCTTCCCAAATAGCAAAGATTTTGAGCGGTTCAGAAATATAATAAGAAAAATTGTACAACAAAATATAACCAATTCTGCCACCCAGAATCACCCCTAATCATAACAAAAAGAATAATTCATCAAGATGTTCTGGTTTTTTGAATTGAAAAAAATTTTTTGACAAAAAACCATCAAGCCACAAATCCCAGAATATACATAAGTGCATAATACGTGGGAGCAATTGTGATACCAAAAAATGTGATTTCAAAAATTTTCATGAAAAACAAAAACTAATTATATAATGCTTTCCAATTGGTTACAGTGGCCTGCAGACTCACTTTACGAGGTCAAGAATTATACCAATGAACCGTTGAAGTAACTATAAATTTCTCAGTATCTTTGTCAGAAATAACAATATCCCGACTAAAGATAGAGCGACAATTAGTATTTCCCGGAGCAATATTTTTACATGTATTGGTTATTGTATTATTTTTTGCAACATACCAGCCATTACTATCTATATCAATTTGATAATGTTTGTTTTCATTTGCATTGAAGTTTGCATTATCCCAAGATGTCGTCTTCTTAGTAAGTCACCATAAACCATTATTTATAGTTAAAATATATGATGTATTATTCTCAATTTCTTCAACTCATCCACCACCCCCAACACATGCAGGATTATAATCCAAAACATCCCAGCAATTTTTTCTATCACTAGAAAAACGAAGCCAATTAGTGTTACGAATATTATACACCGCTTCAATACCTTCACGTGCAAGAGCAACCGCCTTGATACGCGCTTCCGAATCACGTGCAAAACTAATGGTTTGAGTAAGTGTATAAAAAAGAGTTGTAAGTGCCAATGAAAGAATCAAGAGCATCATCATCATTTCTATAAGCGTAACTCCCGTATACTTAAGTCGTCGGAAAGAGCGGTGAGTCCCCTGTTGTAGTGCTTGGCAGTGGCGTTGGCGTAATAGTTTGTTCAGTAGTTGTAGCATTTTTTGTATCTTTTATGATAGTAAAAATCTGTGTATGAATTTCTTTATTATTCGCATCAAAGAATTTGATATGATACAAATTTGTCCCTTCTTTAATAGTACCAATATCAGCATTTGCATGATAATACCAAGTTGTAGAATTTGGAACAAATTTTGTAAGCCGAAAACCATTGACAGTAATATACTGAACTGTTTTTGCTGGTATACTTCCAGACACTTTTACATACGATTCAGTGGTAGCATATGGATTTGATTTTGGAGATGTAATTACAAAATCCTTAAGATTTGGAAAATTCTCTGGAATAATAGTGGTTGCCGAGCTTGCAACACCAGAACCATGCACCACAAGAACACCTCGTTCCAATTCTATTCCACTTGCAGAATACACCTTGTATACAATATTATTGATACCATTCTGAATAGGAAATTTTTCCATAGAAAAACTCTCATTCACTGCACTTACTGAAGCATCCTGATCATTGAATGTAACACGAGAAACCTCTGTAGAAAGAAGAGTTCCCATAATATTTGTTGTTGCAGTTTTGATAGAAGCACCATCAGTAGGTTGAGTAAATGCAATATATTTTCCTGTTGTGAGTATCGCACCTGTCTCGGTAGTGGCTCCTGTCGAAGTTGTACCAGTAGCCGTATTATCTGTTGTTTCCTCAATAGCTGTTTGTGATGATTTTAATATTTCTTCACCATTATTACGAATGAAAATTTCCATATTAGCCACAGAACTATCAAAATCATTAGCCTTTTCTTCTAATACTGTATTTGCATTAGTATTATCGCCAGAAGAAAGGGAAATTTTCTTTCCAGGAGTCAGTGTATACTGACCTACAGATGTAGTAATCTCAATATTACCACGAATAGCATATACTGAACTAAAAAATGTATTGGTTTGTTCAACAATAGCAATAGACCCAGAAGGAATCTTGGCTGACAAATTTGCCATTTTTACAATAAGATTATTAGCCGAAGAATCAACCCAAGCAGTACCTTTAGTAAACTTAATAACATCATTTTTTGTGGTGGAATCAGCGGTTGTTTCATTGGTATATGCAAATTCTGTATTACCCGAGAAATCTACAAATGATGAAGAAATAGCACCAGTAGCGCTTCCTGATTCTACAAAAGCTGAAATATCTGTGGCATATAAAGATTCTGCCTTTGTGATTTGTGTTTTTTTGTTATTAGCATCTGTTATATAAACTATACTCTTTGCATCAGCTGGAGCAATGGTCATAAAACTCCCTGTTTTTTCCGATGTACCACCACCAGAAAATATTTTGAAAACAAAAAATATAGCAACAATAGCTCCAATAATATACAAAAGCATCTTATTGTTTTGAATAAAAGAATCTTGTGAGTATGAACCGCGAGATGCTCGACCTCATCGCAAATTTGCATTTCTCATAAAAATTTTTTAAAAATTATTAAATTTTTGGGATAACATTTTCAATAACCGCATATGTTGCAGCTTTTCCCTTTGGAATTCGAATACGAACAGTATCTCAAATATTACATTTATGAAAAGTAACCGCCGCAACCAATACATTATACGTACGCGAATCTGTAGTAATCTGATATTTATCTCAAGCCTTTGTTACTATACCAATTTGATTTTCATATTCAATCTCCTCAATTATCTTATAACTAATCTTTCCATTTGCAGCAATAATAGCTTTAAGTCGACTTCATTGAACCAATAATGATTTGGAAGCATAATTCTGTGGCACTGGATAAGTATTGCCATCCGAACCAAGCATGGAATCCCCAGTAAATACTCCTTCTACTATATGTGCCTCTTCTGTATTATAATGAGACAATCCATCAAGTGTAGAATCTGGAGAAAATTTTTCCACTTTCATATCTCAGCCCATCATTGCTGATAATAATTGTTTTGCTGTACGAATAGAGTTTTCAGCAACAAGAATAGCATCACGAATAGCCTTAAGTTCCTTTTGTGTAGACATATTTATATGTGTTTGAAATAAAAGAAATTATGAATATTAATTATCTGAAGTATATAAATTTTTTTAAAAAAGTCGAATTTTTTACATAAAATAAAAAAAATATGTATTGACAAAATTATTTATTTGTTCATAAAATAATAAATCTACAAGAAAGCCACATCATAAAAACGGACCAAATGGTACTTCATGAGAAGTTTTATTTTTTGAAAAAATTATAATAAAAATAGATATCAAACTTCCTATTAAATAAGCCAAGAAAAATGCAATAGCACCATGCAATACGCCCAATGTTCATCCTATAATAATAGCAAGAAACAAATCTCCAGGCCCCACCCATAATGGAATTTCTTCTTCATCTTCTTGCAAACTATGAGATTTTTTTTGAAAAATTTTTTCTCGAAAAAAATCATAAATTGCTATAGGAATAAAAGCAAAATACAAGAAAAATAATTCTCCAATATCTTTATATTTTTGATTTTTTAAAAAATAAAGAGAACCTGAAATAAAAATCTGTAAAAA
>JBHBSX010000151.1:0-5994 GCA_041779175.1 Candidatus Altimarinota bacterium
ATCCAACCTGTTTGAGCGTAATGTAATGAAGCGAGTTTTGGATTTTTAGAATTTTTTTTAAAAATTTTAGCAAGCGAACAAACAGCTCTTGATTTTTGGTTACTTTTTATCAAGAAAAAGTAACATGGGATAAATATGAGGTATAGAAGGGAGTGTGTTTTGTGGATAATCGTAGTTTTAGTGAGAATTATTTAAAAAATAAAATTTTACTATTTCCCAAACTTTCATATAATACTGAAAGTTTTTATTTTTCTATACAGAAAAAAATGAAAGTTCTTTCTCTTAAAAATATTAAAAAATCAATTTCTGGAACAGAAATTCTTCATGGAATTTCTTTTGAAGTGCAAAAGGGTGAAGTTTTTGGTTTTATCGGACCAAATGGTGCTGGAAAAACCACAACACTCAAAACTATTCTCGGAATTATTGAGCCAACGGACGGCGAGATTCAGATTTTTGGCAAAAATCCACGAAATATTGAAGTACAAAAAAGAATTGGTTTTATGCCAGAAAACACATACCTGTACAAGTATTTGACGGGTGATGAATTTTTGGATTATTCTGCAGGATTTTATCAGCTTGATACGAAGTGGCTTGCTGAACGCAAGGATTGGATTCTGGAAAAAGTAGGACTTATTCATGCGCGTGGCCGCAGACTTTCGACATATTCGAAGTGAATGCTTCAGAGAATTGGTATTGCGCAAGCGATTTTGCATGATCCTGAATTGATTTTTCTTGATGAGCCGATGTCTGGACTTGATCCGATTGGTCGTAAGATGATCAAGGATTTGCTTGTTGAACTCAAAAAATCTGGAAAAACGCTTTTTCTCAATTCTCATATTCTTTCTGATGTGCAGGTAATTTGTGACAGATTTGCCATTATTTGTAGTGGGGAAATTGTTGCCACAGATGCTATGAAAAATATTTCCGAACCTTTGGAAGATTATTTTATGAAAAAAATTTCTGAAAAACAAGAAAAAATAGAAGTTGAGTAAAATTTTTTCAAAAATACATTTCTTTTCAAAATTTTATAAAATTTGTATCAATTTATGCAAAAAAAACTCAAAATTCTCGTATGACTTTCAGGCGGTGTTGATTCCGCTGTTTCGGCGTATTTGCTGAAAGAGGCGGGACATGAGGTGCATTGTGGTTTTATGATCAATTTTCTTGAAGAAGATAATCCGACATGCACCACGAGAATTGACCTTGCTGATGCCAAAAAAGTTGCAGATTTTCTAGAGTTGCCGTTTTTTACTTTTGACTATCGTGAGGAATATGAGTCACGAATTATCGACTATATTTATCGCGAATATGAAGCGGGTCGCACGCCAAATCCTGATGTTTTTTGTAATAATTTGGTCAAATTTGATTTGTTTCTTGAAGAGGCTTTGTCGCTTGGATATGATGCTATTGCGACGGGACATTATGCGCAGAATACCGCCTCACCCCTAAATCTTCTCCAAAATGAAGAAGAGGATGGTAAATGAGGATTTTTACTTAAATGAATCGATCCTGAAAAAGATCAATCATATTTTCTTTCTCGACTTTCGGATTTTCAGCTTTCCAAAGCAATTTTTCCTATTGGACATTTGCACAAAAGCGAGGTTCGTGAAATTGCTAAAAAAGCAAATTTACCAAATGCAGAACGCAAGGATTCTCAGGGTTTGTGTTTTATTGGAAAAATTCCTATGAAAGAATTTCTTGCGCGCAAACTTCCACAAAAACCAGGAAATATTGTCAATACAAAATGAGAAATTCTCGGTCAGCATGATGGCGCATTTTCTTATACTATTGGGCAAAGAAAGGGGATTAAAATTGGTGGCGGACCAGCACTTTTTGTGGTTGCCAAAGATACTATAAAAAATGAAATTGTCGTTGGAACGGCCGAAGATTTGAAACTTTTTTCTTCTTCATGTGAGATTTTTGATTATATTGGCAAGGATTTGCAAGAAAATAAAAAATATTTTGCAAAAATTCGCTATCGTCAGGCAGATCAAGAATGTGAAATTGTTCGTTCAGAAACAGGATTTATTATCAAATTTAGTGAACCACAAAGAGCGATTGCAAGTGGACAGATTTGTGTGATATATGATGGGGACAAAGTGATGGGAAGCGGGATAATAAAATAAGATATATAAAAAAGTAAAAACCTCCAATTTCGGAGGTTTTTATGATTCTTGAGAACCAGAAGAAGTTGCAGGATGGATAATGGTTTCTATTTCTACTTTTTCTCCAGTTACTGTAGCTTCAGTTCAGCGCAATGCATCATAGATTGCAAGCCATCGTGCGCCAATCTCACGAATATATGTTTGCATGCCATAGTTGAGATTTACATTTGCTGCACCATAACCAATAGCATTGATTTTATGATATTTAGCAAGAAATAAAGCTCGCTCAAGATGAAAAGGTTGAGAAATAATGGTAATATCATCAGTGAGTGAAAATACTTCTTTTGCACGCAAAACACTATCAAGAGTGCGAAAACCAGCATAGTCCATAATAATTTTATCTTCTGGAATTCCTGCTTGCCTCAAAGCATTTTTCATATATAGGGGCTCATTGTAGGTTTCTGTGGAATTATCCCCAGATACAATAATATATTCAATTTTTTGCTTTTCATACAACATTCTAGTGGCTTCTATGCGCGTATTAAAAAAAAGGATTGCTTGATCTTGTTCCTGGGGTAGTTCCAAGGAGTAATCCATATTTTCGTTCCGGAATAGTCTCAAGATTATCATAAATCATTCCTTTGGTTACTGAAGAAATCAGAATCCACGGAAGCATAAGAATAATTCCAACAAAGATGGCGAATAAAAACAATTTTTTCATGCATTCATTATAAAAATTTTTCAGAAAATGCAAATTTTTTGAAATTTTTCTTGTGTATTATTTACAATAAAAAATCTCTAAATATTTCAGAGATTTTTAAAAATTTTTCAAAAATTATACTATATATTCTTCTTATTCTAAAAATAAAAAACCAGGAAAAACCTAGTTTTTAAATTTATAAATCTTATATGGATTTGGTTCCTTGTCTCTCAGGCTTTCGTGTTGTAATAGCCATTTTGCTTCGACTACAATATCATCAAGATCAAATCCATGAAGCGTACGTCCAAGCAAGAATGAAATTACATATTCTTCCCAATCTTTTCCTATTTCCGTGGCAATTTTTGACGCGATAGTCATATAATTCCACATTTCATTTTCATTCAAGTATCCGCACCAAAACGCCCACTTTGCAAGGCTTACCGCACGCATTATATCCCAAGCATACACGCTTTCAATTGCTTCTATACGAGTTACATCCATTTTTAATTCATCAGCAATTGTTTTTCTTACTTGTTCTACACTGATTTCTTCCTCATCTTGTGTTTCCGATTCATTATGCAAAAATTCATCCAATTCAGCCGTTTTTCGAAGCGAAAGCACATCCTCAATAACCGCCTTAGCAGTCTCACTATCTTCGATTCCCCACCAACTTTTGAGACCATAAATATGAGCTTTGATATTATCTTCTGGAATTATTTCTGTCACTTTTTCAAAACGATGAACAAAAAGCACTGCACCAAACGCTAAAAGTCGTTTCTGTGCATTGGTGAGTTCGGGATTTTTGAGGCGAGAACGAATTTCATCCTGTTGCGCCTTTTTCTGTGATCCCGAAATTTTTGCTAAAATGATAAAATAAATCACAAAAATCACTATCAAACCACCAATAATATACATCCAATTATTGGTAAAAAATGAAAAATTTATTTCAAGAGAATTCATAATTATAAAAAATTTTTAAAAAATAATTATTATTTGAATAATAGAGAAATATAAGAAAAATCAAATCTTTTTTCTGTAGATTAGTTGTGTGGTCTTGATAAAATAGGAGAAATGAAAATTTTTTATAAAAAATTTTCATACTTTGTATGTATTGCTTTTGTAAAATGACAATACAATAAAAAAGTACAGAAAACTTTTATTTTTCGAAAAAATTTTAAAAATCTAAAATTCGCAATCTTTTGTTTACAATAAAAAATCCCTGAATATTTCAGAGATTTTTTAAAAAATTTTTAAAAATTTACAAATTCTGTATTGCCGTCAAAATCAAGTACCTCATATCCGCCTTTTTCTGCAGTTTTTGGCGTGATAGCAATACGAGTTGGAATTCCCCAAAGCTCGCAATCGGCCGCCTTTTGTCCAAAACCAAATTTTGAGCCCATTCTGTCATCCAGAATTACCTTTTTGCCTTCGGATTCAAGTTTGTTAGCAATTTGTGTAGCTGTTTCAATATTTTCTTCGCCAAGAACGAGAATATAGACATCATACGGCGCTACAGCTTTTGGCCATTTAATTCCTTTTTCCGTCATAAAATATTCTGCCATTACTCCCATAAGACGAGAAACGCCAATTCCATAACAACCCATTTCTACACGATTATTTTGTTGATTATTCTCATCAGTAAAAGAAAGTCCAAAAGGTTTAGAATATTTATCTCCAAGATAGAAAATATTTCCCACTTCGCTCGCATTGCGGAATGTGAGTTTTTCTCAAGCAATATTACGAGATGTGAATCCTTCTTTTGGTTCATTAAAATCAGCAAATTCATCAATCTTGAGATCAGAAAGATTTATATTTTTGGTAGATTTGGCAATAGCATTGGCACCACCAAAATAATTTTTTGCAGAATGTAGTGATTCATCAGCAAAAACTTCAATTTTTTCAAGGGAAGAGCCCTTGATTGGCGTTGCAAAGCCACGAACCGTACTAAGCTTGATAAGTTCATCTTCCTCAACTAATTCAAAACTTTCACCATATTTTTTGTTGATAAAATTACGAACTTTGATTTCATTGACATCAAGATCTCAACGAATGACAATAGCAAAATATTTTCCTGATTCTGTCTTATAAATCACGGTTTTGAGCATTTGCCACATTGGCTTATCAAAATATTCAGCCATTTTTTCCATGGTAACAATCTCTGGAATGGAATCAATAAATTCCATTTTTTCTTCGTTTTCATCAACATTTTTAATATCAGCAATACCGCTTGCAAGTTCGAGATTATAACAATATCCGCTTGAGTCCTGAACAATAATGTCTTCGCCAATTGGCAAAAAAGTCTGAAATTCATGAGAATTTTTATCAGAAATCGTTCCACCATCAGCATCAGCAATAACCGTGTCCGCACCAAGTCCGAGACGATCATAAATTCGCAAATACACGCGTTTTACTTCTTCATAGAATTTTTCAAAATCTTCCACATTAGAATGAAAAGAATAGGCATCATTCATAACAAATTCACGACCGCGAAGGAGTCCTGATTTTGCACGCTTTTCATTGCGGAATTTTTTTTGAGTGTGATACACACAAATCGGTAAATCCTTGTATGACTGAATAAACTCTGTCATAATATTCGTTACATTTTCCTCATTGGTAGGCGCAATGCGATATTCAGTATTGCCCCAACCTGGCACCTTAAAATATTCTGGAATTTCCCAGCGATTTGTTGTTTCCCAGATTTCACGAGGCGTGAGAATAGTCATAAGCATTTCATGCCAACCCGCATTGTCGAGTTCTTCGTGAATGATTTTTTGAATATTATTAAAAACACGATATCCCATTGGCAAGAACTCATAAGCACCTGCCATAGCCTGACGCATATAAGAACCTTGCAAAAGCAAACTCGTAGAACGATTATCCGAAACTTTTGGTTGAGTTTTGAGGGTTTTGAATGGAAAAGTTGAAAGTTTGAGCATAAGAGAAAATTAATTACAATAAATTATAGAGAAAAAGTAAATTTTGCAAAAATTTTTTTAAAAATTATATTCCCAAGAATTGATTATAGTGGAGCTTGCCACCTCGTTTATTTTTATTTTTCATAAAAATATTTGAATCCTCAATTTTTTCTATATTTGATTCAAGGGAATAAATATTAAGAATGAGTTTTTGTGTTACTTGTAATTGATTTTTTGTTTTTTGTTGAAAAATTTTTGCCAAAATATCAAGAAT
>JBHBSX010000152.1:0-12894 GCA_041779175.1 Candidatus Altimarinota bacterium
CTACTATAAAATACAGAATCTATAATAGATTTTATATTTTTTTAAAAAAATAATTATATAAAAATTCCTCTGAATTCTCCTTATAATGACAGATTTAAAAAAGAAAAAATAAAAATAATTTTAAGCAAAAATTTTCTACAAAATTTATTAATTTATTTTATATAAAATTCCTGACATCTTATTTTCAGTGTTCGTTTGTCTTTCTAAGTTCCTTGGGGTTAATAGGATATATGGTAAACATAAATTTTAAAAAAATTTTTTAAAAAAATATAAAATCTATTATGGATTCTGTATTTTATAGTAGTTTTTAAAAAGAAAAGACGGTAATATTTTATCAAAAAATCCCCATATTCTGGGGATTTTTAGTCTGTCTTGATAACAAATTCAATAGAATCAGGATTGCTAGAAATAGTTCGAAACCAAAAAGGATAATTTTGAATACTAACTTCATTGGCTTGTCATTTGTTGATAAGGGTTTCTATAGCTTCTTTTTCTGAATTTCCTGTGAGAATATTTTTGAGTTGTTTTACTTGTTCATTGTTGGTGTTTTCAAAATCAAAAATAGTACTTGTATTCATTTCAAATGTAAGTTTCATTTCATTGTCATCATTTTTTCTTTCTACTATATTTGTCATTCGAAGAGTGTCTGGATGTGTGGCTAATTCTTTGGTTGTTCCATTGAGAATTTTTTCACGAAAAGTTTTTTTCAAAAAATCTATAGTTGCAGCTCTGTCCATGGCGAGAGCGTAGATTTTTGATTGAGCTTTCATTTCTATTTCATTGGTGATATCACCAATTTTGTGTCCAGAAGTAACTGAAAATACAGGATCATCATAACGAATAGTATCCATAACAAAGAGAGCATAATCTTCTCCAGTATTGGAGAGATCTTCAGAAAGTTTTTTGTCGAGAAGTTCGCGTCATTCTTTTTTGATTTTTTCAGAAAGAACGACTTCAAATTGCCTGAGTTCTTCTGTTGTGAGTATATGATTTGTGGGATTATTTCCTCAAGTAAAATTATCTTTTGCTTTTGCGTATACCTTATCTCTATTGAATTTGAGTCATGGGATTGTAAGATTGGTTTCAGCTGGAATATTTCCTCGAAGTCAAATAAGTTTTCAGCTTTCATCATTAACATCAGCTATTACTTCAACTTCTATAGATCCAATTTGTGTGATACCGTTGAGAGATCGGGATGCTGGAATATTTACCCAATTTTCCGTTCTAAAAACCAATCATTCATCAGTTAAAAAACGTGTTGATGGTCGAAGTTCTTGAGCGACGGTGAGTTCGTTGTAAATAGTAATAGTTCCACGAGCATTTGCTGAAGAAGAGGGATCGATAGCGGTTACGCTGAATTTTTGTGTTGTTTCGAGTGGAATCTCAATTCTTTTCATATTGAGAGGAGTTTTGGTTTCAAGAAGAGAACCAGTAGCTTCAGGAGTTCTAAAAGTAATATTTGCAGAAATAGGCTGAACCGTGATTTGCGGTTTAATAGTGATAACTGTTTTTGAGATTGCAAAATTAAAAATAAAAAGCAATAGAACAAAAGATACAATAAGTCCCAAGATAATAAGTATATTTTGATAATTGGTTCTTTTATAGTGTAGCATTTTCTTTTCTTTTCTTCTTTCGAAAAGAACAAATTTAATCCACAAAAATCCACGTCGAACTTCATAAAGAAAATATTCAAACATACCCATATTTTGAGTAGCGAGTTTTTCTGGTCAATAACGTTCAAATTCAGCTTGTAGCCCAGCAATTTCAGTCTGAATACCGAGGGTTTTGGCAGTTTCTGCAATTTTTTCAGTTTTACATCGTAATATAAAACGATCTTTTGGAAATTTGCGAGAAAGAACCAAGAAAAAATCTCTATGAAGTGGAAAATTTGCATCAAGAAGATCGATAACAATAACTCAAGATTGTTCCGCAAGTGTTTCTTTGATGTGTTTTATGGCTCCTGTTCGCGACATTTCTGGCGTGATGATAAGGGTGTGATAATTATTCATAGCTATAAAGGACATAACGAAGTATGCGAATGAGTGGGTCTTTTTTGACTACTAGAAGTTCCGAAGCAGTGAGAGCAAGTCCATATGTAATGGATTCTTCATGGCGTTTTTGTTCTTGCACAAGAGAATTGAGTCGCTTTTTTCGAACATTGTAACCGCAATTTTCTTCAAATTGTTTTCAAAATATTTTAAAAATAGTAGGATTTTCAAAAATATTTCAATGCAAAAAAAGATTTGTAAAACGTATATTTATCTTTTCTTGTTCCAAAAAAGCCCAAATCATATCAAGAATATATTCAAAAAATTCTTTTAAAATATTAGCATTTTCTGGAAGACGAATTTCGGATTCGGTGCAGAGAATATTTTCTATTCCCAATAGGGAAGTGTTTTTGTGTTTTTCTCTAAGCATTTCCATACACATGCGAGCACCAATAGGAAAAGTTTCAAAGGTTTTTATTTCATTATCTTGCATTGCTACCACGGTAGTATGGGAATAGCCTATATCTATATAACAAGCCCTATCATTGATATATTCTGTTTGTTCTATAATTTTTGGAAAAATAAGTGGCATAGGAATGAGCGAAATCACTTTTCGTCCAAGGCTTGAAATAATGGATCGAATCACATTGAATTCACTTGCTGGGGCAAATACATTAAGGATGGTGAGAGTAATTTTTCCGCCAGAAAATCCAACAGGATTTGTGATTTTTTTGCCATCAATAGTCACAGAAGTGATAGTTGATGAAATGAGTCGAAGATCGTCCTGAAAAATTCCTGCACGTTTTTTTGCCTTTTCTCGTGCTCGTGCATAAGAACTTGCTTCTATTTTTTTGATCATAGTATCAAGTTCTTGCATGGTAAGTGTGGAACTCGGATCGGCTCGTGTGTATTGTGTTGTAGTGGAATCAAAAAGAAAATCACTTGATGGAAAAGAAATAATAATATCATCAGGAATATTTTCCAGTTCGGCGGATGCTTGCAGAATTGATTGTTCTATAGTTCTTGCCACGCCTTGCATATCAGAAATCATTCCATTTGAAAAATTTTTTCTATTCTGGCGAACGGTTGCATAGCCAATTTCGTGAAGTTCTTGTTTTTCTACTTTATAAACACCGGTTCTCACGCGATATGAGCCGATGTCTATAACCATAAATCTTTCATAATCATGAATATGTGCCAAATGAAATGCCATGTGAATAAATTTTGAATACAAAAAGAAAATCAATGCCTACACTGTATGATTTTTTCAAGAAAAATCAATTTTATTTTTTAAAAAAATCACAAATAAATTTGCATAATTTTTTAAAATATTTTTAATAAAAAATTTTTCAAAAAATTTAACAACCCGATTATCAATTTTTTCAAAATTTTTTTATAAAATTCTGTAAATATTTGCAAAAAAATAAGAATTGTGGCAAAATAATAAAAATATTTTTCTCAAAAGATAAAATAATGTATTTTTCTCGTTTTTTTAAACATCTTTTCGGAATTCTTGTCTGGGCGATGATACTTTTTTTGGTGGTTATTTTGTATTACTATGCACTGGAATATGTGAGCTGGCCACCAAAAACTCTCGGCTATATAGAAATGTTTTATAATGCTATCAAGTATTTTTTGATAGCAGGTTTTGTGTGGTCTATTGTTGGCGCGATTTTTTATAAAATCCGCCATTCACGAGTTATAGAAAAGAAAATTATCAAACGATTTTTGCCGATTATTCACTTTCTGATCAATACACTGATTGCTATGGTTGCGATTTTTATGATTCTGGAATCTATGGGAGTCAATACCAAAAATATTGCAACAGGAGCGGGGATTGGTGGTGCGATTTTTGTGCTGGCGTATAAGGATTTATTTACAAATCTTCTCGGAAGTTTGTCGATTTTGCTTTCAAGAAATTTTGAAATTGGTGACACTATTCGTGTTCGTACAGTGAGACTGTGGATAGAATGAATGGTGGAGGAGATTACACTGAACCATACAAAAGTAACGAATAAAACAGGAGAAGTGGTTTATGTTCCGAATAAAGTGATTTATTCTGAACCTGTGGAGAACTTGTCTCGTCGACGATTTTTTTCTTATGAAATTATTTTACCAATTGCCAAAACAACTCCATATGCTGATGTGCAACATGTTCTCAAGGCTGTAGAATCCAAGATTACAAGTTTCTATCCAGTGGATGTGGAATATGTGACTTCAAGTCCCAATGCTTGAGATTTTATGTATACTATCACGGTCAAACTTCCTGAAGAAAATCGTTTTTTTGAATCAGAAATGCGGGATTTTATGACAAAATATATATTCTCTCGAGGTATGAGCTTTGCTATTGAAGAGAAAAAATCAGAAATTCCAGAGATTATAAATCCAGAAGAAGAAAAATAAAATTCTCAAGATTTTTGAGAATTTTTTTGAAAAAATTTTTGACAAGAAAAAATCCAGATTTATAATAATCTTACTTCATATTTATGGTCGCAAATTTATTTTGTAAATTATAATATTATGAATACGATTTTTTCATTTATTTACTCTTCATTCTTTTTGAATCCCATTATTATTCTTTTTGTTTTGGTGATTATAAGTTTTTTGATTTATAGCAAAAAATTATCAATAACCACCAGAAATGTGATGATTTTTTTTGGGATTTGGTATGTTTTGTTATTGTGAGAACTTGTGATAATGTCGCAAGGAGTTGCTACAAATACATACAATTTTCAGCCTTTTGCGTTTGTGTGAGAGATTTTTGAATTTCACAGTCGTTATGGCTCGCAGGATTCTATGTTGCATATTATTGTGGTTCAGATTCTTTTACAGATAGTTTTATTTGTTCCAGCTGGAGTTTTTGTGGGTTATTTTTGGAAAAATAAAATTCTTGTTTTAATATTACTTTCTCTGGGTATTCCTGTGCTTACCGAACTGATTCAATATATGTTTTCGTCTGGAAGAGTTATTGATATTGATGATGTGATTCTTTGATTTTTGGGTTTTTGATTGGGTGTGCTGGTATATTTTCTTTTTATAAAAATTTTTCAAAAATTTTCAAAAAGTTCCAAATAATTGGGGCTTTTATTTTTTCAAAAATTTTCTCGCTTTTTTTAAAAAAATATATATAGTGAGAAGGTTCTCGAATTATGAGATTGTAATAATTTTTTTCAAGTTATAGATAGTGTTTTTTTATTTTAAAATTATAAATATTATATATTTATAAATCTCACCTTTTCTTATTCCTCATATTCATCTTATGTTACTTTTTCTTGATAAAAAGTAACCAAAAATCAAGAGCTGTTTGTTCGCTTGCTAAAATTTTTTCAAAAATCTAAAATTTCAAAACTCGCTTCGCTCAAACAAGTTGAAATTTTTTTACGATTTTTCTTCAAAAATTTTGCGAGCGTGTTGATACAAAATGCTCAAGAATTTTTTAGGAATTAAAAAAGAATTTCTCTCAAAAACTCATAATTCAACTTATCACTTATATTTTTCAAATATTTTTCAAAATGTCTCTCAATCCTCAACAACAACAGGCGGTGGATACTATCAATTGACCACTTCTGATCAATGCCTGAGCCGGTTCGGGCAAGACTCATACCCTCACTGAACGCGTGGTTTCTATGATTCGTGATCATGCCATTGCACCAAAATCGATTTTTTGTGTGACTTTTACCAATAAAGCGGCGCGTGAAATGCGTGAAAGAATTGCGCATAAACTCGGTGTTGACGCAAGTAATATCAATGCTTTTCGTGATTCTCGTGTTCCACTGGTTGGGACTTTTCACTCGGTGGCGGCTTTTTTTCTTCGTATGTTTGCCGAAAAAGTCGGCTATGGAAATGATTTTGTGATTTATGATGCTGATGATTGTCTTCGTCTTGTGAAGTCAATTATGAAAGAACAAAATATCAATGAAAAAGAATTTAATCCACGCGCTATTCATGGGCTCATTTCTCGTGCCAAGGGCGACGGACTTTCGCCTGATGAATATTCTCGCACGGTGGATTCGTATCTGACTTCTGTGGTTCTCGATGTGTATCGTATTTATGCTGGAAAAATGAAACAGCAAAATGCGCTTGATTTTGATGATTTATTATTATTATTCCGCAAAACGCTGGATATTCCTGAAGTGGTGGAATATTTTCACAATAGATTTTCGCATTTTATGGTGGATGAATATCAGGATACGAATCATCTTCAATACGAGATTATCAAGATTCTTGCGTCTGCAAAGCGAAATCTTTGCGTGGTGGGTGATGACTGGCAGGGGATTTATTCTTGGCGTGGGGCTGATATTCAGAATATTATTGATTTTAAAAAAGATTATCCTGAAGCCAAAATTATCAATTTAGAAGAAAATTATCGTTCCACAAAAACGATTATTAACGCCGCTAATGCTGTGATCAAGAATAATACCAATCAAATGGACAAAACGCTTTTCACCAATAAAGAAGATGGTGAAAAAATCACGCTTATCGAATGATTGGATGAAAAGCATGAAGCCGAACAAATTGCCAATAAAATTCGTGAAACCAAAAAAGATTCTTATGATGAATTTGCGGTTCTCTATCGCACCAATGGACAGTCTCGTCTTATAGAAGAAGCGCTTATCAAGAAAAATATTTCCTATCGCGTTTTTGGTGGAATGAAGTTCTATGAACGCAAAGAAATCAAAGATATTCTCTCATATATTCGTCTGATTTTTAATCCGAGTGATATTATCTCACTTCGCAGAATTATCAATGTTCCCGGTCGCAAAATCGGCGAAAAATCTTTGGAAAATTTTGAAAATCTTCTTGAACGCGAGCATCTCAATCTTGCAGAAATCGCAGAAAATGATTTTCTTCTTGAATCTATGACGGGTGTTGGCGCCAATGGAATTCGAGGTTTTTGTGTGACTTATAAAGCACTTCGTGAACTTTCTCGAGAAAAAACTATTGCCGAACTTATGGACAATATTATCAAGCGAACGCGTTATGATGAATATCTCAAAGACGAATATGATGAGGCTGAATATGAAGGAAAAATGGAAAATCTCGCCGAATTTATCTCAATGGCGTCACGATATGATGGGCTGGTATATCCTGAGAATCTTGCAACTTTTCTTGAAGATATTGCGCTTATTACTGATCAGGATCGCGAGCAGGATGAACAGAATCACGCGTGATATGTTTCGCTTATGACTGTGCATCTTGCCAAAGGTCTTGAATTTCCTGTGGTGTTTATTGCTTGAGCGGAAGAAGGGATTTTTCCTCATTCTCGTTCATTGGTCGACGGCGCCGCACTTGAAGAAGAACGCCGTCTTATGTATGTAGCCATTACACGCGCCAAAGAAAAACTCTATATCTCGCGTTCTTATGAGCGATATAATTTTGGTTCGTATTCTGCGAATCCTAAGTCTCGTTTTCTCAAAGAAATTCCTGAAGAATATCTTGAAGAAGTGAAACGCCAAGATTCAACTGCTAAAAGTATTTTTTCTGGAAGTTCATCGTCAGGTTTTGGTTCTCTTGGAAATATTTTTGGAAATACTTCTTCCGCGTCTACTTCTCGCCCAAGTGTTGTCAAAAAGAAAAATTCTGTCAATGATTTTGCAGTTGGAACTCGCATTCGTCATCCGCAATACGGAACGGGAACTATTGTAGGAATCAAAGAAAATATCGGCGATATTGCATTTTCTGGAATGGGAATCAAAAAAATGAATCTCGAAATTGCCCCAATTACAAAAATATAAAAACGGATTTTGGTCCGTTTTTTTTTTTTTTTTTTTTGAAAATTTTTGAAAAATTTTAATCTCCATTTTAAGGGGGAAATAGGGGGTTTAATTTGATTTTGCTCAGGGTGACATCTTTGGTATATGCCTCCCGATCCCGCGAGTTTAAGAGTAAGAAGAGGAAAATTTTTTTGAAAAATTTTAATCCCCCATAAATCCCCCCTCACAGGGGGACTTAAAATAATCCTTCTTTCAATGGGAATACAAAGGAAAGAAAAAGTGGCGACCACTGAAATCGTCCTTGAAATAATCCCCCTTTCAATGGGGATACAGGGGGGGGTTGGCTTGGAAATATAAAGTCTCCCCCTGATAAGGGGGATTAAGGGGGTTTTAAGAATAAAATCTTCTTCTTAAAAAGAATTTTTAGTATTGTATGTTTAAAATTCCTTTATGATGAGGTTTCTTCGGAAAAATGTTTAAAAAATCTATAAAACCCCTCCTAACCTCCCCTTATCAGGGGAGGAATTTTTGAAAAAATAATAATCCCCCTTTCAAGGGAGATACAGGGGATTTGGCTTGGAAATTTTTTTTTAAAAGAAAATTTTTTAAAAAATAATAAAAATATGATTATATTTATTTGGTAAAAATTTTTCAAAAATTTTCTACTTGTTTTTACGAAAAAATCTTTATAATTTTTGCAATATTTTAAACTCTTTTTATGAAAAAATTTTTCAAAGAAAATATTCTCACGCTCACAAGAACGGGGATTTTTACAATTTTGCTGGTGCTTGGTATTCTTTTTGGTAATATGCCTTTTGTGATTATTGCAGCAAGTCTGGCGCTGATTTCTGTTTTTGAAAAATATTTGCAAATCAAAATTCCAAATAGTTTTTCCATGGCTTTTGTAATTTTTATGATTCTATCGCTTATTCTTGGAAGTTATGCGAATTTTTATGAAAAATTTTTGTGGTGGGACGATATGTTGCATTTTGGCTATGGAATCGGATTTGCGATTATTGGGTATTTGTGTATTTATTTTTTGTCATACAAAAAGGGGATTCAAAATCATATTTTGATTATTGTGGCTTTTTCTTTTTGTTTTTCGGTGGCGTTTGGCGCGGTGTGGGAAATTTATGAATACGCTATGGATACATATTTTGGTATGAATATGCAAAGAGCGATTCCTGATGGATGACTTGATATGATTTTAAAAGAAGATTTGGTGCGACTTTATGGCGTACAAGATACTATGCATGATATTATTCTTGAGACTTCTGCTGCATTTTTTACAAATATTTTTGTGTATTTTCATCTCAAAAATCAAGAAAATAATTGGATTGGCCGTCTAACGAAAGCGTTTTTGAAGGAAAATAAATAATTTTAAAAAAATCTATACTTTTATGTCAATATGAGTCTGTCGAAGGATTTTAAAAAATTTTATAAAATCCAAAATTCTTCATTTATAATTCATAATTTGATTCGCTATATTATGAAAACAAGGAAAACCCTATTATATTACTATATTTTTGAATGGTTAAACCATCAATAAAACATATTTGTCCTTTCGGACTTGTAAGTATTATAGTATTTTTTATGAATATTACAAATTTTTATATTTGATTTTTCAAGAATTTTCATATACTTTCACCACCTTCCGCTCATGATGGAAGGTGTGAGGGTGCGCGGAAATGCGAGTGTCCGACATTTTGTCGGCACGACACATTGTAGCTATACTACCGAGTGCGAGATTTGCGAGTGATAACGAAGCGAAGTGATATACGAGTGTGGTGTTATTATTTGCCATCATAAATATTTCATTTTTATGAGAAAATTTTGTATTTTACTCATAATATTTCTGAATATAGAATATTGGATTCTACAACAAAAAATCCAAAAATTTTTTCAGAAATAATAAAAATCCCTGTTGGTAGCAGGGATTTTTGAATGGTTAAACTATCAATAAAACACATTTGTTTCTTTGGATTTGTGAGTGTTATGGTATTCTTTATAAATATTGCAAATTTTTTATAAATTTTTCATCAAAAAAATAATAATTATAATCCACACAAAGGCAATAAGAGGAATAAAAATTTTGAAAATATTTTTCCCAGCCTTGTGATAGAGTGGTGCCTGCATACCAAGCCAAATCCCAAAAACACCCCCAAGAATTGAGAGCATCCACAGCGTTTTTTCGCTAATTCGCCACTTATTGTAGAGTGATTTGATTTTGTCAAGCCACATAATAATATAAGCGAGAATGTTGATGATAATCAGATAAATCCAAAAAATCAAAAACATATTAACAATTTTCTATAATAATTTCTCGAAAATTCTCCACAGCATTGTAGGTGATGGTGATTTTTTTGTTTGGTTTGATGGAATCTCACAGAATCTCTGGCCACTCAATAAGTGCTATAGAATCAGGATTATCGAGGATTTCATTGCCGCCAATGAGATAAAAATTTTCCAAATCATCCAGTCTGTACAAATCAAAATGAAAAATTTTTGAAAAATTTGGACGGGAATATTCTTGATAATATGTATATGTTGGCGAGCGAACCACAATAGAATTATCGTCAAAATGTTTTCGCAAAAGGGCGCGAATAAAAGTGGTTTTTCCAGCTCAAAGATCTCCATAAAAAAATATTTTATCTCATTTTACAAGCGGAAAAACAACATTGTCAAGTGATTTTTCATCAAAAATTCTAAAAGTATGTGTGTTTTTTTGCATTTTTTTAAAAAATATGTTATGCTTGATATGTTACTAATTTTTCTCTCTTATGCAAGAAAATTCTTCATTTAATTCAGAAAGCGCTTCGCAAAGTGCTTCACAATCAATTCAAAAGGAAAAAGCAACATCCTTTTTTATGTCTCTTGGTGTTTTTGCTTTTGTTATTGTTATAACTGTGATATTGTATGTTCTCACGTTTATGAACAATAATTCTGTTACAGCAAATACAGAAAATGTAGAAACAATAAAGCAAGAAATTGCAACACTTACATCCGACAAGAAAAATTCTGTCGCAATACTTATTGAAAATAATAGTATTGCTGAATCTATTCATCTTACTACTTTGATAAATAGTTTTGCTCAAATTGCTGGAAAGTATCAAGTAACTTTTCAAAATTTTTCTATTAAAGATGATACTATTTCTACAAATCTTATTGCAAAGAATTCAGATAAGGATGCGGTTCAAAAAATCATTACTATGATGAATGAATTTGCAAAAGCTGGTCAACAATGATCTTTTTCTCTTGAGCCAATTTTTTCTGTCTCTGGTGATACAGCAACACGTACAACGCCTATTGTTTTTAAAATTGTTCCAAAAACAGTAACTCCAACAGAAACTGATGAAAGTACGGGTTCAGGTTCTGAAAATTCTTCTAACTAATTTTTTTATGGCTTTCAATTCTATTTCTACACTTCAAAAAAATCGTGTGTATGCTCCAATTATTCTTGGAATTGCAATTTGTATTGCAATTTTTTTCACACGTCCAGCATTTTCTGGTTATACTGAATCTAAAGCACTTCTCGCAACAGCAAAATCGGAAGTGGAAAAAGTTCAAGTCGAACGAGATGCACTTCGTGCTAATGCTGAAAAAATTTCAGATCCTAACTCGGATCTTTCTAAAAAAGTTGCAAAGATAGCTCGAGATTTTAATCCTAGTGAGATTATTGAGGCTATTATGATCAATAGATTTACTATAAAAAATGAGCTTTCTCCACAATCTTGAGCTATTGTTGTTAAAGATATTAAGCTTGATAAGGGTTCGGAAGAGCCAAATGGTCTTTATCGTGGCACGGTTGATATAACAATTTCAGCGAATAATGCTACAAATATAGTAGGATTTCTTGATTATCTTACTACATTAGATAAGTTTGCATTTTCTCTTAATGATATAACGCTCCCTTTGGAGATTCCAGTAAATACTAATGCTGAGGAGCTTTCGGTTTCTGTGCAGCTCGGGCTCTACTACTATCCATAATTTTAAAATTTTTTTATGTTTTCTTTTATAAAACGTGTTTCTACAAAAGAAAAAGTACTTTTTTATGAATCAATAGCAAATCTTTTGGATGGTGGCGTGACTTTGCTTTCGGCCTTTAAAGGTTTTGCAAGTCGTCTGCCTCAAGGACCACTTCGTGATGCTATGGAAAATACGATTTTTTTCGTTGAAGGCGGTGATCAGCTCAATACTGCTATGCGAAAACTTCCAAATTTTTATACAGAAAAAGAAATTGCTATTATTGAATCAGGGGAACAAACTGGTATGCTCAAGGATACTTTTACAGCTATTGCAAAAGAACTTCGCATGCAAGCTGATCTCAAAACAAAAGTCATGGGAGCACTGACGTATCCATTTATTATTTTGATTTTTCTCGTATTGGCAATGGTGGTGATTATGGTATATGTAATTCCACAGATTATGCCAGTTATCATAGAAATGGCGACAGAAATTCCATTTTCTACGCGATCACTTATGGCGGTTTCGGATTTTTTTCGAAATAATATTGTTTGGCTTGGTGGTTTGCTTATTGCAGCCTCATTGGTTTTTCGAGGTTTTGTAGTGACAGAATCAGGAAAAATGTGGTTTGATAAGTTCAAAGTTTATAATCTGGTTTCTGGTAAGGTGTACAAAGATTATATTATTGTACAAGTAATGGGAACTTTTCACTTGCTTTCATCTTCGGGCGTGAGTGTTGTAAGAGCATTGCGATTGACGGGTGCTAGTTCTGGTAATGTTTATATTGCTGCTATTTACAACAATATTGCGGATCAGATTTCGGCTGGTCGCAAAATCTCCGAAGCTATGATGGATATTGACAAAGATAAATACATCTTTACTCCTGATATTCTTCAGCTTATTGAATCTGCAGAAAAAACTTCAACCGTTCATCAGACAACAGCAAAAATCTCAGATCAATATCGTCGTGAACTCGACGCTTCGCTTGCTATGATGGTAAAATTTATTGAACCAGTAGCGCTCCTTTCGGCTGGTGTATTCGTGGCGTGGTTTGCTATTGCGATTTTTGGTGTGGTAATGCAAATCACACAATCAGCAGGGATGTTGTAAGATAAAAAATTTTTTAAAAATTTTTCTTTAATTTAAAAAATACGATTGTTGCAATTGTTCAGAAGTTTTTTTATCTTTTCTTATTTCTCGCATTCATCTTATGTTACTTTTGCTTGACC
>JBHBSX010000153.1:0-3706 GCA_041779175.1 Candidatus Altimarinota bacterium
ACATTATGTGAAATTTTTTGTCCATCAGGTTTCAAAAAATTAATATTAACAATTTTTGTTGGCTTGAATTTTTCTTGATTTTTCTCAAATTTAAAAAATTTTTCATATTCTCAAGAAAGCAAATTCACGATATAATCAGGTTTTTCGGCAATAATTTTTTGTAAAATTTTCTCATCCCAAAATTGATATAATCACTTGGTGGACGCGGGAAGTTTGTAATTTCCGATATAATCTTTTGGTCTTACAATGCCATAAAATCCAGAAATAATATAAAAATTTTCGTCAAAAAATTGTTGTGCTTTTTTGGAAAAATTCACATAATCAAATACCTTGAACATTACGCCATTGTATCGAAAAATCGCGGGAAGTACCACAGATTT
Organism: Candidatus Altimarinota bacterium; assembly: GCA_041779175.1. Classification (GTDB taxonomy): domain Bacteria; phylum Patescibacteriota; class Gracilibacteria; order BD1-5; family UBA2023; genus GN02-873. The sequence goes on from JBHBSX010000153.1 coordinate 381, forward strand.
TGAAATATTTTTATTGAGAAAAATAGCTTCAGAATAACGATTTCACGAACATTTGAGATCTTTTTCTGTGGCGTTTTCAGCAAGAGAAAAGGGTTTGTCAATAATATAAGAAAGCTGTTCAGGAATAGGTTTTCCGTCAGGATTTTTGCTTTCAGACGGCGGAATAAGGAAAAATATTTTCATATGATTATTATATGAAAAAAGAAATTTTTTCAAAAAATTTACTCATTTTTATAATAAATCACAAAAATTGATTTGATAAATATTGTAATTCAGCCCCAAAGATTGGGGCGACGAGCGAATGACGAAAAAATATTTTTAAAAATTTTTTAAAAATATTTTGAAGGAATGAAGCGAGTGGGGTTGATATGATTGGATTTTTTTTAAAAAATAAAAAATCACTCTTACTTTTAGCTTTGGATATAGTAATATTTTGCAATATTTGACAATTTAAAAATATATTGCGAAATAATTGACAAAATGATAAAAATATATTAAACTATATTTGTTCTTTTTGTAAAGGGTATCTATATTTATATGAGTACAAGTAATTCTTCTCTACATAAAGCCCGCTGGAAAGCGGCTGCACAATGGATTCAGGCTATTACAACGCTCTGTATTTTAGCTTTATTATATTCTTCTCAAGATATGCTCGGTGAAGACGCTACAAATAACTCTGCACCAGAGACTCCACCAGTGGATTTTGTTCAAAAACAATACTGGAATAATGATTTTCAGTATGGTTTTCGTTGAGAAGATGACGATAAATATCAAAATAGGGCAATGTCTGGAGCTGATTTTGTGGCGGTAGATCCAAAAGAGGGAGTTGTTTTTGAGGATGCAAAAGTCAAAGTCTCTTATTATCCGTCACAAACTATCGAAGAAATCGAGGCTAAACATACTGCCATAGTGCCACGAGCATATACCCGACTTGCACATGGTGTGGCTGTTGTGGAGGGTGATTTGGGTTCGGCATCAGCCAAAACCATTCTCGCAACATTACATACTCGATAATATTCATTCCGTTGTTTTCCGTCCCGAAAGGGGCGGATTTGCTTTTTTAAGGGAAAATTTTTTATAAATATGAAAAGTATGAAAAAATATACTTTTCATATATTTTTAATTTTTATTGATTTTTAAGCGATTTTTATGATATTTTTGGATTTTTGAAAAATTTTGCAAAAATATATTATTATTTTCAATTTCTCTTGATTTTTTGTAAAAAATCTCTATAATTTTTGCGTTTTGGGGATGATACAGGATTTGATAGTAGGACTTCGCATTCGGTCTGTGCTTATTCGGGGCGGCTCGCCTCGTTATCAAAGGGCAAATTTTAGATGCAAAGACATCTCCTCTTGCTCGCCTTGCACAATCTTTCAAGGCGACTCCAGCTCTTGCTATTGCCTAATTATAGTAGAGCGTAGCCTTCGCATTGCGATGAGCGCCAGATGGCCTGCTACAACCATTTTTTCTGATATCTATAAGGAAAATCTTATTTCATAGGTCAAATATTTTGAAGTTATAAAATTTTTATAAAAATATTTGTATACAAAAATTTTGCTTTTCTTCTTTTTGTTATTTTTCTCGCAAGAAATTCTATTCAAAAATAACTATAATAAGTAGATGCATTCAGGATGCCCTATTAGACGCGGGGGCGGTGCCCGCCATCTCCACCAATGAAACCGCAAAAATCCCGTAAGGGATTTTATTTTTTAAAAAAAATTTATGAAAAACTTTGTTTCAAGACTTGTAAAATCATTGCTTCATGTATTTACGTTTTTGGCAGTATTTTTGCTTGCTATTTTGTGAATTCATTTTTTGCAAGTATTTTATGTTTTTGGGGATGGAATGGTATTGTTGTGTGCAACGATTTTGACAATAATTGTTGGAATTCTATTTATGATTCTTTTTAATGAAATTTTTAAAAATTTTCCAAAAATAAAGATTCTTGCTAAGATTTCTCTGTGGTTTGTGATATTTTTTGTTAATATATTTTTTGTTGATCGGATTATGCCAATGTATTATAATTTTGAAGATATTTCCAAATGAGAGGAATTGTTCCTTGTTTTTGGGTTTTATATTTTTTGAGGATTATTTATATTGTCTGTGGTGATAGCAATTTTGCTTCCATTTTTTGAGAAAAATCACTCGAATCAATAATAAAATAGAATTTTCAAAATTTTTGTAAAAACATAAAAATCCCCTTTATAAGGGGAAATTGAAGGGGAAATTTTTTTAAAAATTTATTTTGTAAAATTTTTTAAAAAAATAAACTTTACAAAATAAAGTTTTTGAATATAATGCAATGATGTTTAAAAAATAAAGTTGCAAATTATTGGATTATTTTAGAATTAGAGAAAATATCAAGAAATAATAGCAAATATTTTTTAAAAATATTTTTAATTATATTTTATGACAAAAAAACTTAAAAAACTTTTTCGTGTAGAGCATTCTATGCAGACTCACATGGTGGGTGACGGCTTTAAAGTAAGCCAATTGATGCCGGGTTATGGTCGCAATATGACGCCTGAGACAAGTCCTTTTCTTATGCTTGACTATAATAAACCGCTTGAAATCAAGGGGAGTATGACACATCGCGGTGGTGTGGGGTTTCATCCGCATCGTGGTTTTGAAACGGTGACTATTGCATATTCTGGTGAGGTAGAGCATCATGATACAGAAGGGAATCATGGGGTGATTACGCCAGGTGAAGTGCAGTGGATGACGGCGGGTTCTGGGCTTTTTCATCAAGAATATATTTCTGAAAAAATTTCAAAATCTGGTGGAACGCTTCATTTTGTGCAACTTTGGGTAGATTTGCCAAAAGAACACAAAATGCGTGAGCCAAAATATCAGGCTTTGACCAATGATATAGTTCCTGAAATTCCTTTTGAAAACGGAAAAGTTCGTATTTTTGCAGGGAATTATAGTGGTCATAAGGGTGCGGCGACGACTTTTTCACCAATTGAACTCTATGATGTGCGATTTGAAAAGGCAGGAAATTTTGAATTTTCTGTTCCTGATCGTCAGAATACAATGATTCTTGTGATTGAAGGTGAGGCTAATATCAATGGACGAGATTATCAACACGGGAATTTGGCGTATTTTGGGCTTGATGGTACGGATTTTGAGGTGATAGCAAAAACTGATTCTACCAAAATTCTTGTAATGTCAGGTACACCACTTAATCAAAATGTTGTGAATTATGGGTCGTTTGTCATGACAAGTCCTGAAGAAATCATGCAGGCATTTAAGGATATGAATGCTGGAAAAATGTGAAATCCTGATAATTTTTAAAATTTTTTTAAAAATTCATATTCTCTATA
>JBHBSX010000154.1:0-7693 GCA_041779175.1 Candidatus Altimarinota bacterium
ATTTCAGACCAAGTTGAAAATTAGTCAAGTCTGGACAAGTCCAGATGGTAAAATCGGTGCTGATGGAGGAGCGGTCTACGGCGGTGTCCTGCATGGCTTGGTCTTGAATCGACAGGGGCTGATCAGAGACTACACCGTGGGGAGTGTGGTATCGCCTAAGTAGATTTTTTGAAAAAATTCTTGATTTTTATAGAAAAAGTATATAATAAAAACACTCACATGCGCGTGCATCTGGTCTGTATTTTTTTCTACATTTATACTTTTTTCTTGGAGCGGGTGCCAAAGCTAAGCTTCGGCTTTCCGACTCGCCGCATCTCATTCGCAGGAGTGAGAATTGTTGCATCAAGAATAAAAATATGACTATGAACGACAATGTAAGTGATCCCTTCGGGGATTTTTTTGTGAAAATTTTTTAAAAAAATCCCATTTTATGGGATTTAAATATTTTTAATCATATCTTCCAGATTTTTTTCTGTTTTTTGTTCTGGTTTTTCAGGAATTTCTGTAGTTTTTGTGTTGTTAATCACAATAATTTCTTCGGTTTTTGATTCTTGGAGCGTATTGATTTTTTGTTTTGTTTTATACGCAAGAATAAAAATATTTCTCGCTATGCTGGTAAATGGCGCGCGAATATTGGAATTATTTTTCCCTTCAGCAATAAGCGTTGCAATAGGAAAAATCAATACATACAACCAAAAAATATTTCCTGCAAAAAAATACAAAAGAATAGCAAAAATAGTCAAAAGAAATCATTCAGCGATATTCCCCTGATATTCATGATATTTTTTTTGAAAAAAAGATGGAAGTGTAATGAGATTCAATATGGGAAGTCCGATAAGCGCAGGAGAAGTCCAAAATTTTTCATCAAAAGAAACTTTTTGAGAATATTTTTCCAAAAATTTTTGATATTCCAAAGCAAAAGTTGTGGTTTTTTCTTTACCAAAAGCCACACGAAAAAACTCTTTTAATAATGAAAACATTGCAAAAATACGAGCCTCAAACTCATGATATGTTGGAATATATTTGTAGAATGGAAGTGAAAGAAATTGGCTCTGCACCATCAAAAAAACACTAGTAGACACAAAAATCCCCACATAAATCAGCACACAAAAAATCACAGGAAAAGTAATAAAACTATGAGTAGCAGCCGCAAAAAATAAAATAAGAAACAAGAAAAAATTACTGACCTTCCTTCCGATAAGTACTTCCTTGAGAGAACTTTTTTGACTGGAAAAAATTCCAAAAATCATCAAAAAAGACGCAATAATCTGGAATTTTTGTTCTTCCGAATACTGTCCTGTAGTGAGAATACTTTCTTCGGTCATTTCGTTGAGATGGAGCATATTCTCGCTCGTATCTCAACGAAATGCTTTGTAACCAGAAAATAGTAAAAATCAAAAAAAGACAATATTAAAACAAAACAAAAACACCTGAGTCAAACTAATTCCCAAAAAACTAATTCCTAAAAAATATTCTTGAGAAAAATGAAAAATCAAAAAAATCACCAAAAATATCAACATATACAGCGAAGATCTTTTGGCATGCATCCGAACAAATGGATGTGAAAATTGTCAATTATTGCGAGCCAAAAGCATTAGTGGTCACATAAAAAAATATGCAATAGCCGCATTGATTCGAGTGGTTTGATCGTACATAATAAAAGTTATTTTCCTCATTATAGCGGATTTTTGATTTTTTTGCAAAAATTTCAAAAAAATCACTTGCTTTTTTAAAAAATATTGTATAATTAATAAGCTATCTTCACTTTGAAATGTAATTCTTTTTAAAAAATTAAAACATTTCTTAATAATAATCTCAAAGAAATAAAAGTTCTTGAAATACATTTCGAAGCTGATTTTAGTTATACTTTTTTTAAAAAATATGAAAAATATTGTTGCCCCTTTGGCTCTTGCTACTACTCTTGCAACCACATCACACGTAGCATATGCAGAAAAACCCACCAACTCTTCACAAAATGTGTGTAATTCCAACATTGCCGTTCATAATGCAAAGAACAGAATTTTTACACTTATTCAATGACCAGAAACCTGAAAAAATAGACTTACTTATTGTAATAAAGGGAAAAAAGTTTTTTCCGCTTCGGCTGCCACTGGATCGCCAAAATCCGATGGTGGGGTATATACTCCAGAATGAAATTTTCAGGTTGGGGCTCTTGAAAAAAATCGAGTTTCACAAACATATAATGCACCTATGCCCAATGCGGTTCATGTGTATAAGGGAATTTTTATCCACGCAGGAAGAACAACAAACAAGCAAGGAGGAACTCTTGAATATCCTTCTCATGGTTGTATTCGCCTCGGAAAGGCTGATTCTGCAAAATTTTTTAATCATATGCAAACAGCAAAACAAGCCAATCAGCGTGTTGAAGTAATTATTCAAGGCACAAATCCAAAAACCAAAAAAGACGGAAAATAAAAAGAATTTTGAAAAAAACCATCAACATATTATTGATGGTTTTTTAAATTTATAAAAATTTTTTAAAGACAGGCATTATATTTATAATTACAAAAACTCAAAAAGCTACCGACAGGATGTAGATAATATTTTAATAGGCAATATTTTCATTTTTAAATTATTTTATTTTTTAATTCCTCTCTATAAGATGGGACTTTTATAATTATATTTTTTAAAAAAAATTTTCTAAAAATATATATTTGTCACTTCTCTCTCATCCAAAAAACGATATACTAAAAATTTTTGAATACAAAAATATTCTATTACTTTAATGAATATTTTTATTTTATAATTTTTTTCAAAAATTTTTTCAATATAAACCAAGCAAAAAGATAAATAACTCCAAAGGCCATTCCACTAGTAGCCAAAGTAAAAAATACCTTTTCAAAATGAAAAAAATCTTTAACAAAAATAGCCGCAAAAATCGCTATCAAAGCCACAATAATAAAATAACACATTTTTGCAAATGCCTGCCAAATATCAAGTTCTTTACGAATAAAATACGCGGAAATCGCCACTAAAATAATTTGACTCAAAATAGTAGTAATAGCACAACCAATAAATGAATAATGCGGTATAACCAAAATATTTCCAATCAGATTAAAAACCGCAATAAATGCATTGATATAAATAATTTTCTTTTGCTGATTTTTGGCTATAAGAATATAGTTTGTGAGTGAAGAAATAAAATAAAACAAGAATACCCAAGCAACAATTTGCGTGGCATGAGTTGTAGTAAAACCTCATTCCGAAACTGTATGAACCAATTCAGAATTGTATACAAAACTCATAGATTCGGTAGCAAAAAATGCAAGAAAAACCGAAATTCCCACACCAAAACCAACCAAAAGTTCAAAACATTTTGCTGACAAATCCCTCGTATCTTGCACTCTATTTTCATGAATAGATTGCGTCAATATAGGAAGTAGACTATTAAGAAAAATAGTCCCATACATCATACCAACATCTACAATTTTCATGGGTGCTGAATATAAAGCAATGCTTGTCTTTGAATGCAGTTCATCTTCCATAATCTGCAAAAGCAAAATATCAATCTTGAAAAAAATTACTCACAAAAATAAAGCAATTCCATATGGAAGTGATAGTTTAAGAATATGGGTAATATACTCCACATCCCAATGAAATCGTACTTTTTGCCACTTGCACAAATACCAAAAAGTAATTCCAGTCATCACTATATTCCCCAATAAACCAGCACCAAAAACAAATAGCAATCTCGCATTTTCTCCAAAAATTTGCTCTGGAAAAATCACATAAGCAAACAAACAAATCAAAATAAAAGTCACTATTTTTCCAATAGGATTTGCAAAAAGGCTAATCTCTGCACGAAGCGAAGCCTGAAGTGAAGTCATGAGAGAACTATTGAGCAAACCAAAAACCGTAAAAATCGAAACTATCAAAATACCCCACATATTCTCTGCATAACCATTGATAAATGGAGCAATAGCCAAAGAAAGCACAATAGTTCCAATTCCAAACAATCCTCGCAATGATAAAATATTTCCAGAAATTTTTTCTATTTGCTCAGGATTATTCTGCACTTTAGCGAGTTCTCTCACACCAATGGTATACAATCCCAGATCAGCAATAGTTGCAAAAATAGAAAGATAATTATAAATACTAGCATACATTCAAAACCCCTGAACACCAAGGTATTCAGAAAGAATTTTGAGCATATATATTGATATAAACGCCGTGAGCAGTTTTCCAAAAATCTGCGCAAGTGTATTTGTATATATTTTTTTGGTAGACATAATTATTTTTTAAATCGTTTTCTTGTAAAAAATAACCCAGAAAAAAGCATTCCTGCAAGCGACATTGGCCAATGATTCACTTCTTGACCTGCCTCCATGATTTCCACAGGTTTTTCTATTTCTTTTTCTTTTATTTCGGTATTTTCTTCTGTTTCATTTTGTTTTGTATTTTTTGTATTTGTTGTCTTTGTAGTTGTTTTCTTTGCTTTTGTTGTTGTGATTTTATTGACTTGTACTATAAGTTTTTTGCTAGCAATAATTTCATTGTTTTTATCCAATATTTGTAGAATCAATTCATTAGTTCCAAGTTCAAGTGATTTGGAACGTGGATTCATACTTATAACTGGTTCTTCATGATTCCATTTCCAAATATATGAAAAATTTTTATCAGTTTCAGAAAGTGATAAATTAATACTACAATTATTTGTTTTTGTGGAACAAATATATTTTTCTTCATTTTCAATAGTAAAATTGACTGGATTCTGAAGAATAAATTCAGGAATTTCAAAATTTTTTAAAAAATTTTCTCATTCACTTTCCGCTTCTCAACTTCCTGTATTTTCAGTATTTTTTTCAGTATTTTCAATTGGTTTTATATCTTCTGCTGGCACTATCACAACAATTGTCTTTTTTGAAAATTTACCAAAAGTATCAGTTGCTGTCACTTCGATAATATGTTCTCAAGCTGGAAAAATCACAGCTGTTGGATTTTTTCTATTACTTTGTGAAATATCTCCAAACTTCCACTCAAACCGCAAAGTAGCATCATTTTGTGTGTATGAATCATTTGCATTCAAATTCACGCTACAAGTACTCACTAAACACTCAATTCTCTCATCATCACGCCATTCATAGATTTTTTCAAATTTTCCATCCGACTTCACAATAATCTCTGGATAAAAATTTTTTTGAAGAATTTTTTCTGGAGTTATCTCTTGTGCAAGTGGTTTTATAGGATTTTCTGTTTTTTCAAAAATTTTTGATGAAATTTCAGAAAAATCAAGCGAAAAAGTGGAAAATATTTCCTGTTTTGACTGATTATGAATCAATCGAACAATAATATCAGTTTCGCTTGTAAATCGCATTTGTGGAGGATTACATGTTGTGTATTTTTCCATTCCAGCAATAAGTTCACAAGAAAAATCTTTTTTTAAAAAATTTTGCGAAAAAATATGTTCAAAATTCAGATTCACACTACAAGGATTTTCATCACAAAAAAACGTATTTCATCGCAATTCTGCGGTAGTAGACCGCTGCAATGCAGGTACAATTTCAGGAAAAGAAATGGAATCTTTTATTGTCTCTCCAGTTGAAGTATCAGTCGTTCCAGAAACGGTTTCTATAGGATTTTCTTCAGTATTTTTTGAAAAATTTTTAATAATTTTTGAATAATTTTCAAAAGATTTTTCATCAATTGGCTGAATATGAGCACCAGAGATTCCTGTGATTTTATCAGATAATGTATAATATAAAAAAATTCCAGAACCTGTATTTTCCTGATTTTTTAAAATATTTTCTTCAGTTAATACTCCTGTTAGTGTGAGGAGTATGCTATTCTGATCCAGACTTCCAGACAAAAACACAGAATCTTCAAGCACATCTTCCGCAATGCCTCCAGAAAAATTTTTTAAAGAAAAATCTTCAATATCAAGCGTTCAGGTAAGTATTTCTGGAAAAATAATTTTTATATTTTCAAAAAACCCATCACCATTTTCATCAGATAATTCCAGTTCTTCAGCTATTAAAATAATATCTTCTTCTTGAGAATTCTGAGGATTCTGGGGTTGTTGCTCTTCTGATTCTTGGCTTCAAGTAGCGGTTTCTGTAGAATTATTTTCTGTAGAATTATCTTCAATATTATCAGTTTTTTCATTATTTTCACAATTCGTATTTTCATGAGTTATATCCATAGTTTCGCCCTTATCAAGGGAAGAATAGGTTATTTCATCAATCAGTTCACCACCTGACGAAAAAAGTTTGATAGTATCTCAAGCATCGCGAAGCATCAATCCAGTTTGTTTGCGAGAAAACTGGATTTTTTCATGTTTTTCAATTTTCTCAGAAGTAAAAATAAATTGTTGTCGTGAATTGGCAAGTTTGTAATTTTCTAGAGAAATATCTTCACAATCAGGATTTTGAATTTCTATATACTCATCATATACATCGGTTGTTGGACGAGGAAGAACAGATGAGATTTTTGGCAAAGCAAAAACTTGCTCAGAAAGAAAAAAGATTATAATAAAAATTATAAAAAATCTTTGAAAAAATGAAAACATAAACGAAAAAAATTTGTCTAATTATATGTATTTTTAAGGTAATGCAAGAAAATTTGCAAAAATAGAAAAATTTTTATAATACTATTATGAAAAATCTCAATCCAGCACAAAAATTTCTTATCAAATCAGTAGAATTGTATCAAAAAACACTTTCTCCTGATCACTCATTTTGGGCAAAAAATAATCCACCATATTGCAAATATTTCCCTACCTGTTCAGATTATATGAAAGAATCTATAGAAAAAAAATGAGCCATAATTGGCTCAATGAAGGGAATTTGGAGAATTTGTCGATGCAATCCTTGGTCAAAGTGATGACTGGATCCTGTGGAGAAGAATTTTTGAAAAAAATAAAAATTACCAATAATATATTGGTGATTTTTTGTAGTGAAAATTGTTATTTTAAAAATTTATAAAATAATATTTTATTCTCGTGACACTCCAGTGATAAGCACAGGAACTCCAGGTAAATCATAGAATAACAAGCTACTTGTCTTTGCAGCACTACTAATAACACCTATAATATCATTGTTTTTATCAAATACAATACTTCCAGAAATTCATTCCAATCCCTTTCGATGAGGATTAGTATTTCATTGACGCAAACGATCATAATCTTCATTTGCCAAATACATCAAATATTGATTTTTTTCTTCATCAAAATATTCTATATCTCCTTCAATTCGAAAGCAAGTAACTTTTTGCAAATCAGGATAACATCATTCGATTTTTGCTTGATGTTGTTTAATTTCTTCTGGTATAAGTTGAGAAATTTTATGAATCTTTGGTTTGTGAAATCATTTTTCGAGTCAAACATCATAATTATTTCATGTATTTTTTTCAATTTCTTGTTCGATATTTTCAGAAATTGAAATATCAATTGGAACATCTTTTCCAACACAATGTGCAGCGGTTATGTCCATAATTTTCCCATTAACTTCTACACGAGTATAATTGCACAACTTATGAGAATTTTCTGATTTCATAGAAATTACTCAAACATTTTGTGACTTTTGAGGATTATTGTGAATATTTGTGATTTTTGATGTTTCTAACTGTTTTGTTTTTTCAGGAGTACAAGCATTTGTTGTGAACAATCATACTACAACACCACCAACACCAAGAGTGTTCTTTATCGCTTTTTTTACTCTATTTTGTTTTTGTAGAA
>JBHBSX010000155.1:0-5149 GCA_041779175.1 Candidatus Altimarinota bacterium
CAACATTAACTCTCGGTATGGGTGCTGCTGTATGTCTTGGTGGACCAGCTAATGTTATTGGTGGAAATCCATGAAAGGGTCTTTCTCCACTCGTACAATGAGGAAATTGTATTGTTATGGCAAAAGCTATGCCAATATGTAAAGGAGATGGATCTATAGAAGATGGTGATATTTCTGGTATTTCTGGACTTGGTGTTCCAGGTTCTGGTGCTTATTCTACACGACAGGTATGGAATGGTGAAAGTTGTAATCTCGCGGCCTCTCCTGTATCACAATTGCGCGAAGAGGAAAAGCAACTGGAAGCAGAGATTATTGATTATATGCGTTCTCCAACAACAAAAACTGCAAGTATTGTTGGAATTACAGCAAAAATTTCAAAAAGAAATATCTCCTCACTCAATAATGGCCCCCTCCTTAATATATGAGGTGGTGGTTCTGATATAGAGGTTTCTGTTACTGGAAAAGATAAAATTTCAGACATTGGAAAAGTAGTAAATGTGAATAATAAGCGAATTTCTGCATTTCCTGATTTTATCATGGATTGGCTTACTCGTCAGACGGAAGAACTTACAAACTCACTCTTTACGCCACCAAATCTTACCATTATTCCACCAACAGATTTTGGTCAAAATGCAAAAGTAGATTCTACATATGCTGATTTCTTAGATAAACTTGGTTCCGCATATTCACAAGAATCTTTGAATTCTATGTTGTCTGAAATATCAGAGGCGTATACTGGTACTAATGTTTCAACAAGTAGTTTGACTTCTGGGGGTAATTCATGGTTAGGTGGTCAATATGAGGGGCTTGTATCTTCGGCAACTTCTACTATTACGCCAGCCCTCAATGCTTGAGAATGAGGTCTCAATTCTATGCGCGCAGCCTATACGTATGTTGGAAAACTTCCATTTATCAATATTCGTGAAACTCAAGTAAATATAAATATTCCTTGGATTCTTCCGCGTGAATTGGATCAATATGAACGCAAACTTAAAGAATATCAAAGACAAATTGAAAATGCAGCAGCAAATTGGTGTATTTCTGGTGAATCAGTAGAATGTCTTGAAGCAAAGGTAAAACTCAATTCTTCTGGTTTTGTATCAAGTATTCAGGCTAATCTTAAGAGAATTGAAGAATACAGATGATTCCCAGAAAAGATTCAAAAATATGTAACCTGGAAAGAAAAACTTCTTTATGATTTACTTTGTAATATTGAAGCAGTAGAAAAGATGACTTTTGGATGGATTCATGATAATGGTATTCGCTTTCAAAAATGGGCTGAACTCTATGTTCTTATCAAGGCTATTGCAGAAAGTTGGCAACCACTTCTTGATATTTTTACTGAAACCAATGCACAGTGTGGAGTGTGTCGTAATGAGCGTCACAATTCACAAGCATGGAAGTTCAAACTTATTTCTGCAATTATTCCTCAGATTCCAGTTATTTCTTTTCCAAAATGGCCAGATATTGTACTTGATCTTTCTGATGTTCGTCTTGGTATTGATATTGCGGTTCCAGATTTTAATTTTAGAATATCTCCTCTCAAATTACCATCTTTACCGAGCTTCTCACTTCCAAGTTCTCCAAATGCAAATTTTTCACTTCCAACGCTTCCAATTTTGCCAGCGTTACCGAGTTTGCCTGATCTTCCAGAGCTTCCATCACTTCCAATGGTAAAACTTCCAGATTTGCCACCACCACCAAAACTTCCAAAACTTTCAGGTTCTATCAAGGCATCACTTGATATTCTGAAATTGATTTCAAAAATGTATTGTTATTATCAAAAAACAGTTTTGATTCCAGAATGGCAAGTTGGTGATGTTATTGCTCAAAGAACAGAAAGACAAGGGACTCTTCCTATGGATTTCATTGATATTCAATTCCCTCAATTCTCAGTTCCAGCACTCAAAGAAATTCGTATTTCAACTCATTTGAACTATACGCTTCGAACTGATTTCTTGACGGAATTTGCACAAAATGCTGTGAAGCCTATCAATGAATTTACTACTGATTTATCAAATAAAATTCCATCTCAAATTGATGGGCTTGAAAAGGCTGTAGATGCTGTAGAAAATGCTGCAGATCAAGCCTCTGATGCTATTCATGATGGCGTGAATCAAGTGGAAGATGCTGCACAAAATGCAACAAATTCTATTCAAAATGCCTCTGATAATATCAATAATCAGTCTCGTCAGATTGAAAATAATTTGCAAAATACTTCCGATAATATAGAAACGGGCACACAAAATGCTGTCAATGAGGCTGCAGGTACCACGAGTTATAATCAATTTTCTTCGGGAGTTCTTCTTGAAGAAATGGATAATTTACTCTCTCCAATTATTGCGCAGATGGAAGCCGATAAAGATATTTTTTATGATACAGAAGAATTTTATAATTATTTTAAAAATGAACTGATTCGGTCTGGATTTGTTGCTCAAGCAGTAGATTTGGATAGAAAAATGAATGCCGCAAGAATAGATGCACAAAAAGTTCAAAAAGATATTATAGAATATAATCAGCAAAAATTCTCACACCTTCGAGAATATATCAAAGAACAAGAGAGAAAAACTGGAGAAATGCAAAATATTGTTGATTTGCTTCGTTCTAATGATGAAAAGTTGCTTGCAACTTCTCCATATGTGGTAGCAAATCTTGCTTCAGAAAATATTTCAAAAAATTCTCTTGCATTGGCACAATTGGCTGACCTTGAAAAAGAATTTGCAGAATCAATTCAGGATAATTCTCGTGTTGACACGGTTTCTTCTTATGAAATTGGTCAGTCACTGCAAAATCGTGTAAAACGAATTGCACAACTAACGACTCAAGATGATGCTTCGACTTCGTCTCACAATATCACATCTTCTCCTACAACAAGTGCTTATATGCCAAAATTTGAAGGTATGTATGTACTCACAGAACGATCTCATACACAGACAAAACTTTTTTCATATACAGAGCTTATTCGTTCAGAAGATCGTGTGGATGTTCTTGATATTGATAATGATGGTGATAAGGATTATGTATTTCTGCTTGGAGACAAATTATATGTCAAAAATACGCATCTTTTTGAACCAGTAAAAATTATTGATAAAAATATTTTTTCTTGAAATATTTTCACAAAAATTCCCGAAGTAGCAAATAATTTTACACAAGTATTGTCTACTCCTTCGGAACTCAATATTTCCTTTAGAAATACAGTTTCTGGTGAAAAGGAATGGAGAATGGAATTTTATGACAAATATCTTGAATGGGATAGAATGTATATCAAGCCAAGTGAGTATATTTCTACGGCTCGTACTACTGTTGATTTGCTTTTGAATGAAGATTTTGGAGATTTTCAAAATGGTATTCGCTCACTGCCAGTAGCAAGATATATCACTCGTGGAGCGGATTCTACAGGATTTATTCTTGAATGACCAAAAATTGAAAAAATTTCCAATGATATTTTTATGTCAATTTCTCCAAATCGAACGATTTATACAGGAAATAATGATATAGATATTATCTATAGAACTTCAAGTGATTCTACAGAAAAAACTATGACACTCAAAGCTCATAGTGCATATCAATTTGAATCTACTACGGAAATTCGTGGTTCGGGTGGTGATATATATGTGATTTGATGAGGAACAGGGAATTATAAATATTCTGCTTCAGATAATCTTAATGGTCTTCCTGTTCTTCCATGAATGAGAATGACTTCAAGTGATAGTTTTGTAATTCATGACGCTACACATAAAGCCAATAACATTCTTTCAGCAAATTCTACTTACATAGTAAAAAGTCTTGGAATTGTATCAGATATGTATAACTTTACTATTCCATATCCAAATGGACACTATTATGCTCGTTTGAACCATCTTTCTACTGGAAAAACAAATAGGACGAGTGTATCTCTTATTGCTCCACAATTTGGTAGTGATGCTACTTCTCCTGTAGTTTCATTGACCAATACGGTTCGTGTTCCGGTATATTCTCAAGAAAAGTTTGTACTTTCTGATATTATCACGGAATTGAGTTCTTATGAACTGCAAATTGATGAAGATACATCGGTTGATGCTGATGGGAATGGCGTTTATGATGATGATTTTACCTCATCTCGTAACAATATTACTATTTCTGATCATGAGATTATATTTGGTCCATTTGATACTCCATGAAATCGTCAAATGCTTCTCAAAGTTCGTGATGAATTTGGTAATACAACATATATGCCAGTTTCTGTTGAGATTTTTACACCAATTCCAAATATTCAGACACTTTCTGATGCTGGATATCTCTCTGGACAACTGGACACAACGACTGATAAAGAACCAATTGATTTTTTCCGTATTCGTACCTCAGAATATCCATTTATGATCAATTCTGATTCTGTGCTCACAGAAAATGGTGGTCAATTCTCTTCGGGTTCATTCTATCAGAATGAAAAAATTGTTGTAAAAGCCACGTCTGATACATTTGAAATTCAAAAATCTGGTATTTTTACAAATATGCCAACAGGCTATGAAACTCGAGTTTCTTCGGCAACTGTGGCGCAACCTATGAGCATAGACGTGTATGATGTTCAGAAAAAATTGGTATATCAGCAATTTCTTTCTCTTCCGAGTTCGGCACGTATTGTGGATTCATCCTCCTCAGGAACAGGAAATATTGTCATTTCCCCAACAGAAAAATACAAACTGATTCTTGCAGCACACAATGATCCACAGATTCCAGGTGGTGCGTATATTACCAATACAAATCATGACGCTGTGATGATTATTGCTCGTGATGGTAATATTTACACGCTTGGCAATTCTATTGCACTTATTTTTGCTGAAAAAGAAGGATTTATCCTTATTACAGCCTATCGTGGTTCAGAAAAAATAGCAGAATTTCATTATCAAATGAATTTCTTCTATACCAATAAATAAAAATCTCCGAAAGGGGATTTTTATTGTATTCAAAAATCCAAGTGAGATGATAAAGTGTTTGTCTATTTCTCTTAAGTTAGGGGGTTGGGGGCACGAATACTAATATCTTGTGTGAGTTTATGTTTATTCTCCCCTAAGTTAGGGGGTTAGTGGGTGTGTAGTGAATATGAGTTTTTAGAATTTTTTTAAAAATTTTTCTAATTATTTTTTATAAAGGGAATTGAGAAAAAATATTA
>JBHBSX010000156.1:0-3635 GCA_041779175.1 Candidatus Altimarinota bacterium
AAAAACAACATCGCTTGAGAAAGTAACACTTTCTGTGCCGCTCACAGAAGATGAAAAAATCGAAGCAGAACTCGAAAGAATCAAAGAAAAACGAAAAGTCAATAAGAAAAAACATTTCAAGAAAAAGAAATCCTAATCGATCTGTTTTCTAAAATTAATTTTTAATATTATAAAAATTAAAATAAACACCCTGATTGATTATCGGAGTGTTATATTTTATATAAAGCCTTAGATCTATCTCTTCAGGTTCTGGAGAGTTAAAAATCGAGGATTTAAAAAAAAAAAATGTAGTAAGTATATATTTCTAGCTTGTGCTCTCAGGAAAATAAAAAATACTAAAAATTCTATATTAGAGATGATTGTTAGATAAAAATAAAAAATAAAAACCACCAGCAATATGCTGGTGGTTTTTATTAACAAAAATTTTCATCTAAAATTATTACTGTTTTTTAAAATCACCATAAAATGAGCATGTATAATAGATTTTTATATTATATATAATATAAAAATTTTCTAAAAATTTATATTCAATACACACCTCCTATCTACCTATTTTAGAGGAAAGTGGTACATATATGAGTACTAAGAATGAAATAAAAAACAAAATAAAATCCCAAATTTGGGATTTTATTTTTGCATACGAGATTCAATATTTTTGAGTTTTTCTTCAAATTTAGCAAGTTGTTCTTCTGCCTGATTACGCTTATCCATTTCAGCACGAACAATTTTTTCTGGAGCATTTTTTACAAATGAAGCATTTGAGAGTTTTGCAGTAATTCCACGAAGATATAATTTTTTATCTTCAATTTGAGCAATTAGACGCGCCTTTTCATCAGCAAGAGCATCAGTATCAATAGCCGCATCAACATAAATCTCAATATCATCAACAATTCCATATGCTAGATTATCAGTATTTTCTGGTTTTGTACCAAGAGTAAGTGTATTGATTTTTGCAAGACCCGTAAGAAGCGTTGCATTTTCTTCCACATTTGTTGCTTGAAGTACAGAAGAGACAATCCAAACATCCTTTGTTTCACCTGGTTTAATGTTTTTTTCTGCACGAATATTGCGAATCACTTTCACAATTCCTGAAATTTTTTCAATATTGCTCTCAATAACAACATCCTGTGAACGAACTGCTTTTGACCAAGATTCTGTGGCCAAAATTTTTCCATCAGTGATATAACCATACAAAGATTCTGTAATATGTGGAATATATGGATGCATGAGAACAAGAAGTTCAAGTGCCACCACTGAAATCACTTCTTTCCCAACTATAGAATTATCTTTTTCGATTTTATAGGCTTCAATAGCGAAATCCGCGAAATCATCACGAATGAAAGCAATAAGATCTGACCCAGAATTGGTAAATGAAAAATTTTCCATAGAATCAGAAACTTTTTCGATAATTGCTGTCAAACGAGATAAAATCCAGCGTTCATATGGAAGAAGCTTATTTTCATTTTCTGCAATTTTTGCATATAATTCTTCACGCGTTGCTGTAATAGTCCCTACATTCATAGCAGCAAAACGCATAATATTCCAAAATTTATTGAGAAAAAGTGAATTTTCTTCTACATGACGCATGGAAAAATTTACATTATTTCCTGGAGTATTACCAAGCGTTACCGCAAGACGAAGAGCATCTGTAGAATATTCTTCAATCACTGTCAATGGATCAATTACATTTCCAAAAGATTTTGACATCTTTTTTCCATGTTCATCAAAAATCAAACCATGAAGATAAATCGTCTTAAATGGAGTCTCATCTGTATAGTGATATGCAAGCAAAAGCATACGAATCACCCAAAAGAAGAGAATATCATGCCCTGTTTCCAATACTTGAGCTGGATAAAATTTGCGAAATAAATCACCAATATTATCTGGATTTACTTCCCAATCAAGCACTAGCAATGGCCAGAGTCCACTTGAGAACCAAGTATCAAGCACATCTTCATCACGACGAAGATCAGTCACTGTGAGATTTGTATTGTGTTCAGCATTATACTGCGCAATCACTTCTTCAGCAGTAAGTCCAACACCAATGAGCTCATCAGTTTGTGCATGATAATACGCTGGAATCTGATGTCCCCACCACAACTGACGAGAAATTGCCCAATCACGAAGATTATAAATCCAATCTTCAAATGTTTTATTAAAACGAGCAGGAAGAATCTGAAATTCTCCTTTTTCATACCCCTTAATCACTCGTTTTGCAAGTTCTGAAGCCTTTACAAACCATTGTGTTGAAATAAAAGTCTCCACACGACTTCCACTGCGAGAACAGAATCCAACTTTATGCGTGTATGGTTCAATTTTTACAAGATTTCCTTTTGACTTCAAAAACTCTACAATATTGTCACGAGCCTGTGTTGCAGCATGGAAACCAGCAAACATACCAGCCTCTTTATTCATAAAACCATTTCTATCAATAACTGAATAATCAGTTCGAAGATTATGGCGTTTTGCTGTTTCAAAATCATCTGGATCATGTGCTGGAGTAATTTTTACAACTCCAGTTCCAAACTCCATGTCAACCATTTCATCTCCAATAATAGGAATTTCCGTGTTAACAATAGGAAGTATTACTTTTTTTCCAATAAATTTTTTATAACGTTTATCTTTTGGATGAACGGCGAGAGCCTGATCGGCAAGCATGGTTTCAGGGCGAGTTGTTGCCACCATCAATTCTTTATCTGAACCTGAAAGAAAGTAATTTACATAATACATTTTTTCTGTTACTTCTTGACGCTCCACTTCAATATCAGAAATCACAGATTCTAGCCCAGGAGAATAATTCACCATATACTCCCCACGATAAATCAATCCTTTTTTATATAAATCTACAAATACATTTTCTACAAGTTTATTAGCCTTTTCATCAAAAGTAAATCGTTCCTTTTCCCAATCAATAGAAGCCCCCATACGACGCATTTGATTCTGAATATTTCCAGAATATTCCTCAATCCATTTCCAACATTCTTTCAAAAATTCTTCACGCCCCAATTCTTTACGAGTTTGTCCTTGAGTTTTTAGGCGTTTTTCCACTTGTGCTTGCGTTGCAATACCCGCATGATCAGTACCAGGAATCCAAAGAGTTTCATCCCCTTTCATTCTATGATAGCGTGTCATGATATCTTCGAGAGTCAAAGTCATTGCATGCCCAAGATGCAGATTCCCTGTTACATTTGGCGGTGGCATAGGAATATAAAAAGTCTTCCCTGTTTCACTACTTTTTGGTGCAGAAATATTTTTTTCTGTCCAAAGTTTCTGTGCCTGCGATTCCGCAGTTTTTGGATTATACTGTTTTGGAAAATCTGACATATGAAAATTTTAAAAATAACTCTCTTAGTATACGGATTTTTTGTATTTTTCAAGCGTTTTTTGTTTTTTCTCATCAAATTTCCCTATAGAATAAAAATACTTTTTTGTCTCATTTTTTCTTTCTATTCAAATAACTTTTACAAAATCCTAAACATTTTCAAGAATAATTTTTTTCGCCCAAAAATAGTATTTTCAAATACTCCACAAAAAGTAATATATTCAATTATAAATTATGAATTTTTCAAAAAAATTTATATCCACACTTAAATCCATCAAGTCCATAGATTCTCATTGAAATCGAATTTTTTAAA
>JBHBSX010000157.1:0-13942 GCA_041779175.1 Candidatus Altimarinota bacterium
AATTTTCCGATAGTTTGAGTTTTTCTGTGGTGGCAATGCTGGGAAGTGGAAACAAAAATTTTCCAAATTTTTTTCACAAAAGAATTTTGTTTGTGGATTTGAGAAATTTGAGAATTTGAACCTCGCTCATGCGATTATTTTCGGATTTTTTTACAATTTTTGCAGAAACAATATCGCCGTGAAGAAATTTTTTCTCAAGTTTTCATCGCACAAAAAAAGATTCTCATTCGGTTTTGAGAATAATTTTTTGCCTTCAAAAAGAAGTTCGCCGACAATATTTTTTGAAAAATTTTTACGCATAATTTAGAGATTTTTATCAATAAAATCTATTTCTTGATACGGAATTTCTTGTAGTATAGCCTCAAGTGCGATTTTGTGATGAGGAATAATAGGTTCAGGAAGGGAAGAAATAGGAAACCAGGCCATATCGGTGGCAAGATTTTTTTCAAGAATTTCTGGCATGCCATTCCATTCGTCAAGCATGCCAAAATAGCTGATTTTTGCGCCAGCATTTCAGCGGTGAAACACTATAGTTTCGGCTATGATATGATCTTTTGTGGCGAGGAGTCCAGTTTCTTCGGAGAGTTCACGAAGTCATGCTTCGGTAAAGAATTCAAGTTCATCAACTTTGCCACCAGGAAATGCCCAAAAATTTGGCCAGGCTTTAGCTTTTCGAGAACGTTTGATAAGGAGAATATCACTTCCGTGGCGACAGATAATATTGGCGGAAGCAGGAAAAAATGCACGAGTCATGCGTGCATTTTATAAAATTTTTTAAAAAGTGCAATTTTTTTAAAAATTTTTCTTTATTGTATTTAAAATACTTTAGTGTCTCGCTGAAATATTTGTTTGTTTTTTGCTATTAATTAATTGTAATCAAATAAAAGTGATTGTAGAAAATAATACAAAATATATTTTAACTAAAAATTTTTTAAAAAATTTTTTAATAAAACAAAATCATTACAAGATTTTAAGAATTTGTAATTCAAGGCAAATAAGTTCTGTGTATATCTGAACTATACAGTTTGAAATTTATCCAAAATTATAATCATCAGCACCACTTCGCATGATATTTTCCGAAGAAATTCGTGGATTATAATAATTATACAAAAGTTTGATAAGTTCGTCTTTTGGAAGTTCTTCGGCGCGCAGACCAATATTTTCCAAGGCCATTTTGACAGTGGCTAATCTTTCGCTATTTCCTTTGTAGAGACGAGTTGCTTTTTGTCGGTTTGCTCTAATATCGGCAACTTTTTGGTCTTGCGAAATAGCTTTCCAAAAACTTTGAAAAAGACCAACAAATCCTGTACTCCTTACACTTTCATTATTTTCCTCATCAAATGGAACGACAATGTAAAATTCTTTTTTCATGATTTGTGCCAAGTCAATGAGCGTCAAAAGAAAATCAATATATTTATATGTTTGTTCTTGGAGTAGAGAATTTTCCTGTTTTGCAGCGAGATTTTTGAGTTTGTTAATATATGCTTCAATATCAACGCGCAAAGAACGAATAATAATCTGAATAGGAAAATTGAGTGAGTTCAGAAATCGTTGATAGCTCATCAAAATAGCATCTTGTTCTTCGATGCTTTTGAGATTAAAATTCAGTGCATGTACTTTGAGAACCATTCTCGAAGATCCATCTTTCATAATCATCATGTTTTCACGAATTTCTGAAAATGGCATATAGCGTTGTACACTGGTATCTTGATTTGGTTTTTTTCCGCTTCGAACGGATTTTGTTGTTTTATCTGTTGCCATAGTTTAAAGATTTTTGAGTTTTTCAGCGAAATTATTTTCTTTTTCTATAGTGGAAGTGAAACTGTCTTTGGTTTGTCATGTTTTTTGTGGAGTGGTATTGACTGGTGTAATATAACCAATTTCAAATTCAGTATAACTGTCTGTTCCTTGTGACCAAATACGTTCTTTTCCATTGAGGGACATACGCAAATAATTGAGCATAAGCGGAAGAAAGGTCATTTCAGAGACACGAACCAGGGCAACTCCGACGCCAATGAGAGCGATAATCGCAGCAATAACGAGGGCGGCAGTCCCAATCTGTGGTTCTAATGATTTAAAAAGAGCATAGGCCACACCACCAAAAGCCATCATAATTCCCAATTGTCGTAAAGACAATCAGAATACTATGGTATCCTCATTTTCAATTTGAATAGGAATTTTGTATTGCATAAAATTTTCATAGAATACATCAAGTATATACTATTTTTCAAAAATTCGCAAGAATTTTGGTATTTTTTTTGACTTTTTTCCTGTAACGCATAATATAGGGGAAATTTTTTATAAAAATATTATGTATTCTTTTGTTAAAAATCGCAAATACGCATATGGTATTGCCGCGGGGCTTATGATTTTTTCTGTTTTGTCGCCGTTTATTCTTCCATTTCATCAGGGGATTGATCTG
The DNA here is from genome assembly GCA_041779175.1 of Candidatus Altimarinota bacterium. Lineage (GTDB taxonomy): Bacteria > Patescibacteriota > Gracilibacteria > BD1-5 > UBA2023 > GN02-873. The sequence continues at coordinate 2,423 of JBHBSX010000157.1, forward strand.
ACTGGTGGTGTGCAGGCAACATATACTGTTGAAAATGGGGATATTGATCAGACTATTGAAAAAACGAAAACAACACTTCTTTCTTCGGCAGAAAGTACTCTGAGTAATGAGGAAAAAGAAATTATCACAGATTCTCTTGTGTATAAAGTTGCGGGAACAAATGATTTTATGGTGGAAGTGGGTATTGATGAATCCAAGGCCACAGGGGATTCTGCCATGCAAAATGCTTCTGTGAATGCAGCAAAAGAAAAATTTTTTAAAAATCTTCAAGAATTGTACAATTCTGATGATAGCGTCACTATTACGCAATCTCAATATGTAAATATTGGTGCTTCTTTTGGGGATTATATCAAAACTTCGGGATATATTTCTCTAGCATTTGTGGGAGTGATGATTTCTATATATATTATGTATGCTTTTTCTGGTGCTATTCCAGGTGTAAAGTCTTGGCCCTTTGCTTTGGTGACTGGCGCCTCATTGATTCATGATGTATTAGTTTCATTTGGTTTGTATGTACTTGTGTCGTCTTTGTTTCCAGCATTTAAAATAGATATTTATCTCATGACAGCCATGCTCACAGTATTAGGATATTCTATCAATGATACTATTGTGATTATGGACAGAGTTCGTGCTACTTTGAAAAAAGAAAAAAAGCGAACGCTTAATGTGATTGTTGATGAATCTATTCATGCTACTATGCGTCGTTCACTTTTTACATCATTGACTATTTTGATAGTATTATTTGCTATGTTCTTCTTTGGTCCTGAGGCTATCAAGTGATTTGTTCTTGCTATGATATTTGGTACTGTAGTGGGAACGTGGTCGTCTATTTTCTTAGCAGCTCCAGCTCTTGTAGATTTGGTGGATTATGATCCAAATCGCAAAGAAAAGCCAAAAACACAATTGGAAGAAAATGGAATTTATTTATAAAATTTTTAAAAAATCCTCGAAAGGGGGTTTTATTTTTTTGGGAGAATATATAAAATAATTTTTAAAAAATTTTCAAAATAAAAACCCATGTAAAGGGGTTTATTTTTTTGAAAGTCCGTTTTGAAAGATATAATGCCAACGTTCGGGATTGCTCATGTTTATGGTTGGGTCTTGAGTAGTATTTTCTTGAATATTGGCAAGAACTTCTTGAGTTTCGAGATTAGCATTACCGTCCACATCTTCTTGGGAAATAATATTGATAATTTGTTCTCATGGAAGATTTTTGTTTTGTGTGGCTTTGGCAATTTGTGTTTTATATGCATTGGTGTAAATATATTTTTCAAGATTTTCTTTTGTTTCTATGCGATTCTCCACTTCTTTATTCTTGTTTTCTATAGCAGCAGAATAATTGCTGATTTGAAATTCCTCAATTTTAAAATCCACTATTCTATAAAAAAGATAAATAATGAAAAAAGTCAATAAAGCCAAAAAAAGATGAGAACGATTGTACATATTTTCTTTTGCGATTTTTTAAAAAATAGTATATACTTATATAGTATTCAAAAATTGTATAAAATCTAATTTATTTTTATGAAAAATATTTTTTTTAAAATTTTTTTGATAATTTTTTCTATTGCTGTGGCAATTTTTGTGATTGCTATGGGATATTCTGCATATCAATACTACAAAGCCATTCATGCTGATGATCCTATCAATCCTTATGTTTTGGTAGAAAAATGATCAACAAGAATTGTGAGAGGAAATATCACTATTCAGCTTGATACTTCGGAGCAGTATAATATTCAAGAAAAAGATACTATTATTGTTCATCCCGAGTCAGAATCAACGATTTTTTGGCCAGATCATTCCACGACACAACTCGGTTCGGATTCTACTTTTGCTATTCAAAAAATGCAAGTAGCTGATGACTATTCAAAAATAGAAATCGAAGCAACTTTATTGCAGGGAAAAATCTATACAAATATGATTCGTACATTATATCCATGATCACGTATGACCGTCAATGTTCCAAAACACAATATTGTTGCTGGTGTTCGCGGAACGGTATTTTCACTCAATTTGGATCAGAACTATATTCATTCTATTGATCACGCAGTAATGTTGGAACTTCGAGGAATTTTTACTCAAAATTCTCTCTTGCTTCCTGGGGAAATTGCTCAGGCAGATAATATTTTTATCAGGCTTGGAAAAGATGTTCTTGATACTTTGTGGGAAGATGCTATGAATCTTAAAAATGAGACATATACTATGCTGTATATGGAAAAAGTTTCATGAGCTTGGGAAAAGTTGATGTGAAAACTTGGAGAAACTTCGTGGTGGGATGAATTGGTTCGTATGATTCTTTCTTGGTTTGATGCTTTCAAAGATATCAAAATCATGGAGGCAATATCGTCTCTTGATATCAATCAGATTTCTGAATATTCACAGGCAGAACTTATGAGTTTTTATCAAAAATTTAAAATAGGGGATTTTGCATTGGAACGCGATGTACTTCGTGGTGCTATGTATCAACTTTCACAGGCAGATGCCAAGATGCAAGAACTTCTTGAAATTCTTGCAAGTGAATCACTTTGGGAAAAAATGGAATTTCCAACCCTCAATCTTCAAAATACAGAAAAAATTCTTGATGATTTTGGTGCTAAAATGACAATTGATATTGATTGAATTATTCGATCTTTGAGTGAAAAAAATTATGGAACAGAATTATTAGATTCTGTTGGGAATTTTTTTACTATTCCACTTCCTCAATAAAAACCTGATTTTCAGGTTTTTATTTTTGATAATTTTTTAAAAAATTTTGTGAATTTTTTGTGAAGAATTTGGGGAAAATTTGACTTTATAGAAAATTTTTATATACTTCCGTGGCTTTATATAAGTTCACAAGAATCTTGTATATAGCCGAGTAATTCTGCTCGTTAAACTTTTTTCAAAACCTCTCTTTTAAGGAGAATGGCGATGATCTTAAAAACTCATTCGCAAAAGGTTGATTCCACCACCTCTCAAAAAGTGGAAAAATCAAAAACTACTTTCAAAACTTCTATTGTGGCAATGGCTTTGGGATTGATGGCTTCGGTCTCTCCTATGGCAAATGCTTTCCCAATCGGTCAATCATCGTATTCTCATCCTGGTGGCTGGACTCTTGCAGAAGTATCTCAATATGGTGCTACCAAAGGTCTGCCATACAAAAATGTACATATCTATCGCTTGCATAATGAGGAAACTTATGTGCAATTGGTGGATTTTTCTCAGGGCGGACATATTAAGATCAATGCCTTTGCTAATTCTGCTAAAATTAACGGTTTTAAATCCTGGAATCGTCAATCTATGGTAGATTGGTGGAAGCATTATAATGATCAGACAAGCCGTGTGTCTGTTGTTAATGGCACCTTCTTTAATCACGAACGCAATCCAACTACACTGTCATTTGGTATTCGTGTTGATGGAAGAGTATTGGATGAGGGTTCTGATGTTAATGCTAATGGTGGCTATAATTTGAAGCAGATGAATTTTTATGGAGATCGTGTTGAAGTGGTGAACTACACTGCTGATTCTTTGAAAAATACTTCTGCTCCCAATGCTATTGTTGGTAAAAGTCCATGGTCTCGTGAGAAAGAGGGTGAAAGTATTGGGCGTACCTATCTGTGTGCGCGGCCAATGTTTCAATCTGGTGTCTCGTCAAGTTCCCATGTATTGTTGGTATATACAGCAAAAGCCAAAACTCAGCAATGGGCGGAAGCTGACTTGAACAGTTGGGGTTGTACTGACGTGAATACAGTGATGCTGGATGGTTCAAAATCAACTAAACTTCGGACTAAGGGTGGTATCAATATGGAAGGAAATGGTAATAAAATTGCAATTTTTGAGCCTGGCGAACGTTATGTTCCGCAAGTAATTACAATTTTTAATTAACCCTTTCATGCTGATATAGTTTTTGATTGATACTTGGCAGGATAATAGTATACTATTATCCTGCTTTTATTTTTTAACAAAAATATTATGCAACTTTTTCAAATTATTTCTACTTTTTGGTTAGATGCTATTGGATCAAAACTTTTTGATTACACTAAATGAATTGATTGGGAGTGATTTTGATTTTGGACTTGAGAATATATTTTTTTCTCTCTATGGACAGCAATAACAAGCGTATCAGGATTGATAGTATATCCTGAAAAATGACTTATAGAACTTCTTTTTATCGCATCAGTACTGGGAATTATTCTCGACTTTCTCTCTCTTTCTTTTATTGCTTCCAAAAATCAAACATTTCTTCAAAATCATCCTGAAAAAATTTCAAAAAATAAAACTTTCATTGTATTTTTTCTTTTGTGGAGATTTTTTCTTCCAGACTTTTTTGTGGCAAGTTCTATTACTGCATATATAGTGCGAATGAATCTTTCCAAGAAACAAATTTTTATGCTGGTAACTTTGGCTCAAGTATTGAGAATTTCTGTGTTATACGTGATTTATAAGTTTTATATATAAAATACATTTCTTTTTATGGCGATTTTTTCTATTTTCTCTGCATTCTTCCTTTCTTTTGTTATGCTTTGGTATCAACTTTTTGGCGTATTTGCTCCAAATTATGGTTATACTAATGCGTCACAGATATTTATGTTTGAACTTTTGATGAAAAATCTTTAAGTTTTTTCTTTATAGTGGATTGGTGGCTTTGATTTCAGGTTCTGGTACTATTTCTTTTATTGGATTTTCGCTTTTTGAGATTTCAAAAATCATATTTATTTCGTCCATTTTGCTGGCAATTATTTTTGATTTTTTCACGCTTTTATATATTTCTTATAAAAATAAAAATTTTTTAAAAAATTTTTCCGAAAAAAATCCACAAAACAAAAAAATTATTATTTTCTTTATTTTGTGGAGAATATTTTTGCCAGATATTTTTGTGACAAGCAGTGCAGGGGCTTATATCATGCGTATGAACTTGTCAAAAAAATGGATTTTTCTTCTGGTTTCTTGAACGCAAATTTTACGAATACTTTTTTGGTTTTGATTATTTTTATTGATATTGATGTAATTTTTTTAAAAATAATTTATAAAAAATTCTGATTTTTCAGGATTTTTTTATTTTTATGTATAGTATCTTGTTTTTGTTATTTTGAGAAAATTTTTGGATTTTTTCTGTTATTTTTCGTATTTTTTCTATTATAAAAACAGAAAAAATAATTTATAATTTTGCAAAATAAAATTTTTTAAAAAATTTTTGAAAAATTTATGAATTTTTTAAAAAATTTTCTCTTGACATTTTTATAAAAATCTAAAAAACTTTTGACTTTTTTAAAAACTTTCATATAATCCATAGGCTTTTTATTTATTCGTGAAAGTACTTTCTCTTTTGAAAGTGAAGTTGGTAACACATTTTTCTACGGAAAAATCATTATCAACCTCTCATTATTTGTATATATTTTTTATATGGCAGGTATTATTGCAAAAAAAATCGAGATGACTCGTGTGATTCACAATGGTGTTTTCACACCTGTAACTCTTATTTCTGTGCCAAAACTCGAAATTGCACAGATTAAAACTATCGAAAACGATGGCTACGCTGCTGTAGTTGTACGTATGACTGATGGTAAGAAGGTAAAACTTCGTGAATTTGAACATACTGGAGCCTTTGAAGGTATGAACAAAGGTGATGAGATTGCTCTTGATATGCTTGAAGGAGTAGAACTCGTTACTGTTGTTGGTATTTCAAAAGGTAAAGGTTTTCAGGGTGCTATGAAGCGCTGGAACTTCTCTGGAGGTCCTGCTTCTCACGGTTCAAAATTTCACCGCGCACTTGGTTCTATTGGTAATCGCAAACCTCGTCGTACAAAACCAGGTAAAAAGATGCACGGACACATGGGGCTTGATCGTATCACTCTCAAAAAAGTTCCTGTAGTTCTTGTTAATAAAGATTTGAATGTAGTCGCTCTCAAGGGTCCACTTCCAGGAGCAAGAAATTCTCTCCTTACAGTTTCATTCTAATTGTAAAAGAAATTACTTTCAATCTTTTCTTAATTATTTTTATTCATTTCTATGAAAGCTCCATTATTTGATAAAAACGGTAAGCAAAAAGGTACAGTAGATCTTGAGGCTTCTCACTTTGGTGTTGCGCCAAACACAGGACTTATTCATCGTCTTCTTATCCTTCAGCAAGCTAATGGTCGTATTGCCATTGCTCATACAAAAACTCGTGGAGAAGTAAAGGGTTCTACAAAGAAACTTTTCCGCCAAAAGGGTACAGGTAATGCTCGTGTTGGTGATCGTCGTTCTCCAATTCGTCGCGGTGGTGGTGTTACTTTTGGTCCACGCAATACTCGCAACTTCTCTGTAGACATGAATCGTCAAGAACGTCGTCTTGCACTTCTTTCTCTTCTTTCTACAAAGGCTCTAAATGAATCTGTAAAAGTAGTTGAAGCATTTGCAACAGCAAAAACAAAAGAAGCAGTAGCTCTTATGTCAGCAATGTCAGCAAAAAAACCTCTTCTTGCTATTACTCGTGAAGAAAAAAATTCAGTACTTGGTGCATACAACATTGTAAATTCTCGTGTTGTTAACGTGGAATATCTTAATCCACACGATCTTCTAAAATATGAAGATGTTATCTTCTCAGAAGCGTCTCTTGCTCACCTTTACGAACATTTCTCTAAATAATTGTTAACAATTATTTTTCTAAAATTTTTTCTTATGAATTCTCTTTATTCTGTAATTCGTTCATTTGTTGTAACAAACAAGAGTACTGACGGGGAAATCCGCGGAGTGTATACTTGTATTGTTGATTCAAACGCTACGAAAATTGATATTAAAAATGCAATGCGTACACTTTACGGTGTTGAGGTTGCAAAAGTAAATATTTTGAAAACACGCGAAAAATTTCATTTTACACGAACTGGTGTTCAACGAAAGCGTGGTATTCAAAAAAAGGCAATGATCACTCTTCGTGCTGGTCAAAAAATTGCAAATTTCGAAAAGATTAACTAGTCTTTTCTTGACAATATCTAACTCTCAATTTTATGCCTATTAAAAAGTATAAACCAACCACGCCTTCTCGTCGTTTTATGACAGGTTTGACGTATGAAGAGCTTACAACAAATGAACCATACAAACCACTAACTGTTTACAAAAAAGCAAATGCTGGTCGTAACAGTGCTGGTCGTATCTCGGTTCGCCACCAGGGAGCTGGTCATAAAAAACTTTATCGTATTGTAGATTTTAAGTTTGATAAAGTTGGAATTCCTGCAAAAGTAGAAACTATTGAGTATGATCCATATCGCAGCGCATTTATTGCACTTGTGTGTTATAAGGATGGTGAACGTCGTTATGTTCTTGCTCATTCTACAATGCAAGTAGGTGATGAAATTATTACTTCTAATGAAGCAAAACCAGTTGCTGGAAATCGTATGGAAATCGGTTTTGTGCCTACAGGTCTTCCAGTATACAATGTAGAACTTATTCTTGGAAAGGGAGCGAATTCGATTCGTTCTGCAGGTTCTTCTGCAACAGTAATTTCTCAAGAAGGTGAATACACTCAAGTAAAAATGCCTTCTGGTGAAATTCGTCTTGTTCACAAAAAGTGTTCTGCTACTATTGGTGTAGTTTCAAATTCTGACTGGAATCAGATTACTATTGGTAAGGCTGGTCGTTCTCGTTGGATGGGAAAACGTCCTACAGTACTTGGTTCATCTATGAACCCTGTTGATCACCCTCATGGTGGTGGTGAAGGACATCAGTCAGTTGGTCAACGCAAAGGTCCAAAAACTCCTTGGGGACGTTTGGCTCGCGGTGTGAAGACTCGTTCTCGCAAGAGCACGGATCGCTGGATTCTTCGTACTCGTTCTGGAAAACTTCAGGGCTAATCCCAATTCACTCTAAAATTTTAAAATTTTTATTATGACTCGTAGTCTTAAAAAATGACCTTACATTGATCTTCGTCTTTTGAAAAAGATTGAAAAACTCAATGAAACTGGTAAAAAATCTATTATTAAAACGTGGTCTCGTTCTTGTACTATTGCTCCAGAATTTGTAGGACATACATTTGGTGTTCACAATGGTAAGCAACATATCCCTGTATTCGTAACAGAAGATATGGTTGGACATAAGCTTGGTGAATTCTCATTTACTCGTCGCTTTATGGCTCACTCTGGTAACAAATAGTAATTGTTTATCAAGATTCACATTTAACCTTATCTAAAATTATGAAATCCTCTGTTCGAAATGTTCGCATCTCGCCAAAAAAGCTTAATGTAATTGCTTATATTATTCGAGGAAAGACAGCACAAGAAGCTCTTGATGTACTTCGATTTATGCCTAAGAAGGGTGCAACTATCATTCATAAAGTACTAAAAAGTGCCGTTCATAATGCTGTGCACAATGATTCTCAAAAAATTGAAGACCTAAAAATTGCTTCTGTTGTTGTTACTCAGGGTATGATGTACAAGAGAATTAATCCTGTATCTCGTGGTCGTGCACATCGAATTTTAAAGAGAACTTCAAATGTTGATATTACTCTTTCTGTATAATTTTTATTACTACTTAAAAAACTATGTGACACAAAGTTAGCCCACTAGCGTTTCGTATTGGATACATCAAATCTTGGAGATCAAATGGTTTTTATGATAAAAAATCATATGGTCGTTATGTTTCTCAAGATGTAGCAATTCGTAATGTTGTTATGAAGCACTACAAGGGACTTCCTCTTGGAAATGTTTTTATCAATCATAGCGGGGACAATCTTGTTGCGATTTCTATTTATACTTCTCGCACAGCTCTTGTTCTTGGTAATGATGATGAAAATATCAATGCACTTAAGGCATTGCTTACAAAAAAATTCCCAGAATACACTTTTGCACTTGATGTAAAAGAAGTTAAAAAACCTGAACTTTCTGCTTCTATTGTTGCTGATTCTATCGCTCGTCAGATCGAAAAGAAAATGCCATACCGTCGTGTTATTAAAAATGCGATTGCTCGTACTATGGAAAAAGGTGGTCTTGGGGTAAAAGTAAAACTCGGAGGTCGTCTTAATGGAGCAGAAATTGCTCGTAAGGAAACTTACAAAGATGGATCTATTCCAACTCAAACTATTCGTGCTGATGTTGATTTTGCTTACGAAAGAGCGGAAACAACGGCTGGTACTATCGGTATCAAAGTATGGATTTTTAAGGGAAATGTATTCAAGAAATAATTTTTCCTAAAATTTTTTAAAAAATTTATTATTCTAATATTTAAATCCCATGTTACAACCGAGTCGAACAAGATATCGTAAAACTCATCGTGGAGTAATCAAAGGAATTGCTACTCGTGGTTCTGAAATTGCTTTTGGGGATTACGCTCTTAAGGTGACAGAAGCAGGATTTATTACTTCTCGTCAAATCGAAAGTGCTCGTAAGGCAATGATTCGTTACCTTCGTAAGCAAGGAAAGCTCTGGATCCGTATTTTTCCAGATAAGCCATACACTAAAAAACCTCTTGAAGTTCCTATGGGTGGTGGTAAGGGTTCTGTAGAAATGTATCGCGCACCAGTAAAGCCAGGTCGTATTCTTTTTGAAATCGGAGATATTTCGGCTGATGTTGCTCGCGAAGCATTTACTCGTGCTTCTTTCAAGCTTCCACTTAAAACGAAAATTGTTCTTTCTAAAACTGACTTCTAAGTTTTTCTCTTTCAATGGAATTACTGATAATTTTTCCTTTTAGGAAAAAAATTTGTGATTCTTTTGTTGACTATATTTAATTATATTCTATTTTATGGCTTCAAAAACTAATTCAAGAGTTACTGAACTAAAAGCACTAGAGAAAACTCAGCTTATGGCAGAACTTGCTAAAGCACAGAAAGAGCTTTTCGTTCTTACTATGAAGAAAGATCTTGGTGAACTTAAACAAACACATTTGATTCGTGCAGCTCGTAAAGATATTGCTCGTATTTCAACATTTCTTTCATCATCACTCTAATTCTTCTTCTTTAATTCTCTTCTATGCGAACAAAAACTGGTGTTGTGACTAGTACAAAAATGCAAAAAACTATTGTAGTCACAATTGAGACACATAAAACTCATCCAAAATATAAAAAGCGCTACAAATCATCAACAAAATTTTATGCTCATGATGAGAATGGAATTGCAAAACTTGGTGATACTGTAACGATTCGCGAGACTCGTCCGCTTTCTCGTCTAAAGCGTTGGACTCTCATTGAAGATTCTGTTGTATCTCACAGCGCAGTATAATCTTTCAAAATTTTTAATTCTCCTTCTTAAATCTCTCTTATGATTCAAACAGAAAGTAGACTTGTAGTTGTTGATAATACTGGTGCTAAAGAGGCTCTTTGTATTAAGGTTCTCGGTGGATCAAAACGACGCTATGCAAGTGTTGGTGACGTTATTGTGGTTGCTATTAAGCGTGCACTTCCTAATGGAAACATTAAGAAGAAGGCTGTAGTAAAAGCAGTAATCGTTCGAGTGGCTAAAGAAGTTCGTCGTCCAGATGGTTCATATGTACGTTCTGATGATAATGCTTGTGTTATTATCGATGATAAACGTGAACCAAAAGGTACTCGTATCTTTGGTCCTGTATTTCGTGAACTTCGTGCACGAGGTTTTCAAAAAATTATTTCACTTGCACCAGATGTTGTATAGTCTTTAAACACATCTTGTTTCATTTTTAACTACATATTTTATGAAAATCCACACTAATGACGAAGTTATTGTCATTTCTGGAAAGCAAAAAGGAACAAAAGCTAAAGTTCTAAAAGCTCTTCCAAAGGAAAATCGTGTTGTTGTTGAGGGGGTTAACGTTGTTACTCGCCACATCAAAAAACAAGGTTCAAATCCTGGACAGAAAGTTGAAATTACAAAATCAATTGATGTTTCAAATGTTATGCTTGTAGATCCAAAAACTGGAGAACCTACACGTGTTGGATATCGCCTTGAAAACGGAAAAAAAGTACGTTTTGCAAAGAAGTCTGGTACAACACTCTAATAACATATAGTCTCGGTATGTCAAGCCGAAAATATTTAATCTTTCTACTATGTCTTTTAAAGAAAAATATACTCAAAAAGTTCTTCCTGAAATTGCGAAAGAACTTGGAATTGAGAATCCAATGCAACTTCCTATTATTGAAAAGGTAGTTGTAAATATGGGTATTGGTAGTTATGTTGCTTCTGGTCATAAAGATTTTTCATCTCTTAAGAATGATCTTGCTCTTATTACTGGTCAGCTTCCTCGTATCAATCATGCTCGTAAATCAGTATCAAACTTTAAACTTCGCGAAGGTATGCCTGTAGGTATGATGGTTACTCTTCGTGGGCAACGTATGTATGATTTTCTTGATAAACTCATTGCTGTTGTTCTTCCTCGTGTTCGTGACTTCCGCGGTATTTCTGCTAAGTCATTTGATAAAGATGGAAACTTCAACTTTGGTATTAAAGAACATACAATTTTCCCTGAAGTTCCACAACTTGATGTGGTAAAATCTCATGGTATGCAGATTACTATCAAGTTTAAAACTCAAAACAAAGAGCATTCACATGCACTTCTTCAGAAACTTGGTTTTCCATTCAGTCGTTAATTTTTTTCAATACT
>JBHBSX010000158.1:0-5812 GCA_041779175.1 Candidatus Altimarinota bacterium
TTACATTGTCATGTACAGAAAGTGCCATGAGAGAGAGTTTAATATCTTCTGTTTCAAAAATTATTTCCGTTCATTCGGTTGGAAGTGATTCTTCTTCCGCCATAAGTATATAAGCCAGCGTTTCTTGAAGATATTCAGTTGGAAGATTAACATCATCAGCGTGTAAATGAAATTCCTCAAGAATATCATTGACCAAAACTGATCCAACTGCCTCAATGCAAGTTTCAGATTTTTTCTTAATAAATACTTCTTCTTTGTCAGTTTCGTCTTTGATATCACCAAAAACTTCTTCGAGAATATCTTCCATGGTAATGATACCAGCAGTTCCACCAAATTCATCAAAAACCAGAGCAATATGACGACGAGATTTTTGAAATTTTTCAAATAAATCATCAAGCATTTGAGTAAGAGGAACTTTCATGATTTTGTCAAGCTGTATTTCAGAAAGTTTTTTGTCTCCATTTCCCTCGGCCTGCATACGCATAGTCTCACGAATAGTCATAACAAAATCCACATCATCAGTGCTTTCTTTGGCAACTGGCATACGAGAATGTGAACTTTTGAGAAAGTGTTCACAAGCCTCATTTACCGTCATAGTTGCCTGCAGAAAATTTACATTTACACGAGGTGTCATCACACTTTCTGCATAAATATCTCGAAGTGAAAGGAGATTTTTCATCTGGCGACGCTCATCATCCTCAACTTCTCATTCTTCATGAGACATATCAATAAAGGCTTCCACTTCTTGATATGAAATTTTTTTGTCATAATTTCCGCCAAAAAGCCAAGAAACGCCTTTTACAAAATATTCAATCAAAAATGAAATTGGCGTCAATACAAACATAAGTACCCGATAAATAGGTGCCACCATAAGTGATATAATCACATTGTGGCGAGTACAAATAGTTTTTGGGGTGATTTCACCAAAAAGCAAAAGAAGTACGGTAACAACACCAGTAGCAATAGCAACTCCCATTTCTTGAGAGAGTCCGCTACTTTCTGCAATTTTTGTAGTTATGAGAGCAGCGTATGAGGCGGTTGCTGTGTTTACAATATTGTTTCCAATAAGAATGGTAATGAGTAATTTATCGGTATTTTCCTTGATTTCTTCAAGTGATTCTGCACCAAATCTTTTTTCGCGAACAAGAGAGGCAATAGTTGGCTTGGAAGTAGTCATCAGAGCAATCTCTGATCCAGAGAAAAACGCAGAAAGAGCAATAAGAATGATAAATATCAGTACCGAGAGAGGTTCCATAAGGGCAATTATAAATTAAGTAAATATACTATATACATATTTCTGAAATATGCAAATTTTCATGAAATTTAATTTGTCTTAAAGTATTTTTTTAGTATAAATATATTGTACATTTTTTAAATAATTATTTTTTATGAAAAAACAAAAAATTATTATTATTTTGCTTATTAGCATTATTTTGATAGGAGGTTATTATATTATTTCTCTAAAAAAGTCGCTCAATGACACAACTCCACAGCAAACAACATCTATAGTTACTGTGGAACGATGAAAACTCACAGAGGCTATTAGTGTAACGGGTAAGGCAGAGTTGGCTAATGAACAAAAATTGCGATTTGGTCAAAATGGCAAGATAACTGATATTTATGTAAAGGTTGGGGATACAGTAGAAAAAGATCAAGTTCTTGCTAGTATAGATAAACGAGAATTTTTTCAGGAAATGGCACAGGCACAGAATAGAATTGATAAGACTAAAAGAGAAATTGCTCAGGAACAAGAAAAATCAACAGGGACAGAAGCAGCAAGAATGGCAAGGGAAATATCTTCCATGGAACGAAAGTTGCAAGAAATGGAAGAAGATTTGACAAAAACGGTTCAAAATTCTCCTGATAAGTGACAAGAGAAATTATTAGATATCAATGCCAAAAAGCGTGAATTGCAAGAAAAAAAGGACAAATATGAAATTGAAAAATCCACTTATGAAAAAGAATATGCTGCTCGTGATACTCTTGTGGAAAATAAGATTCAGTCTACAAGAAAGCTTATAGAAGAGACAATAAAAGGCTCATCAACAGAATTGAATAATTTACGTGATGGACTTCATGAAATAAATAAATTATTTGCTTTTAATAATTCTGAATTGAATGATGAAGAAATGTATTTTGCAAATCAATTTAGAGCAAATAATACGGGTCATGAAATAATGGTAAAAGATTTGTGGTGAGAAATAAATCAAGAAATTCGTGATTATAGGACTATTTCCGAAAAGGTTAATAGGAATTCCTTGAATCCTGAAGATGCAATAAGTCTTATAGAAATATCTTTGCGTGCTAATAAGAAATTACTGGAAGCTATCGATATTATTCGTAAAATGACAGATTCAATTCCAGTTGGGGATGGGGCGTATCTTGTGCGTAGTGAATTATCTTCTGTGAACACAACCATAACATCTCTTCGTTCCAATGTTTCTGCAAAGATTACATCACTTACTGAATCAAAGGAATCTTTAATTCTTATTGATTCTCCAGAAAAAATTAAAGAAAAATTTTTGGCAGAATTAAATGCTAAAAAAATTGCATTAGAAAGTGCTTATGATGATATTAAGAGATTGGAAATTCAAATAGCACAAAGCGAGAGAGAGACAGTAATAGAATGAGGACATATCATAGATACAGCACTAAAACGAGAAATTGCTGATAAGCAATCTGCTATACAAGATCAAAAAGATGCTATTCTTACCAAAAAAGAAGATCTTGAAAAGTTGCAAAGTGGAAAAAGTGATGCCCTTGAGGATCTTCAGAGTACGCTAAAGGATCAATTGGCTGATTTAGAAAAAATGTCAGCAAAGGAAGAAACATTTGAAATTCGAGCACCTTTTTCTGGAACGGTTCGATCTATTCAGTTTAAGATTGGTGATATTATAGGTTGAGCTAATGGAGATACTACATGAGCAGAAAAAGTGTTGTTATTGGAGAATTCAGATATTATCAATATCAAAGTTGCTTTGAATCAATTGGATATTATCAAAGTACAAATGAATCAGCGTGCTGATATATTTTTTGAGGCGGTTCCTGATGCAGCAATTTCTGGAGAAATAACAGAAATTTCATCAACTCCTTCAAATAATAATGATACAGGACTTGCTGCTTATGACGTGGTGATTTCAGCACTTCGTGAGAATTATCCAATATATTCAGGAATGAATGCTACTATTACTATTCCTATGAATGAAACTCCCGATGTACTTTTGATACCAACAACATCTATTTCTGAAGATATTGCTTCGGGCGAGTTGTATGTTAATGTAGTGCAAAAAGATGGCAGCATTCAAAAAACAATAATAACAACAGGAAAAACCAATTGACACCAAACGCAAGTTTTATCAGGTCTAGAAGAATGACAGCAAATTCAAATTATTGATTTTAATGCCAATACCTTTAAATCTGAAGATTTTAGTCATAATGTTATGTATTAAAATATTTGAGATAATATTAGTATGAGTTTTTAAAATTTTTTTAAAAAATTTTTGTTTTGAGAATTATTATTTTTATAATAAATTTCATACAAACTAAAAAAGAACAAAGGTGAAAAATTTTTAAAAAAATTTCATTTTTAGTAAAAGTCAAAGAAAATGTTATGATTTGAGTGGTGCTTGAGTATAAAAACGAAAATTAATTTTATATTTTATGATTGTTTTTGAAAATATTAAGAAATCGTATTTTGTGGAATGAACAGAGATTCCAATTATTCAAGATGTTAACTTGACTATTCAGGATGGAGAATTTGTGACTATTATTTGACCATCAGGTTCAGGAAAAAGTACTCTTATGAATATCATTGGCCTTCTTGATCGTCCAACATCTGGCAAGTTTTATCTTGATGGTCAGGATATGAGTATGCTCAAAGATGTGAAACAAGCAGAAATTCGAAGTAAAAAGATTGGTTTTGTTTTTCAAAACTATTCACTGATCCCAAGACTTTCAGTTCTGGAACAAGTGATGCTCCCTTTGTCCTATCATTGAACACCGTGAAAAGAAAAAAAAGAACGAGCAATGGCGGTATTGAAACGAGTATGATTGCAAGATCATATTTATAAAAAACCAGAACAGCTTTCAGGTGGACAAAAACAGCGTGTTGCTATTGCTCGAGCAATGGTTACTCGTCCAAATATTATTCTTGCAGACGAGCCAACAGGAGCGCTTGATACCAAGACTTCGGAGGAAGTTATGAAACTTTTTTCTGAGGTTAATTCAGAATGAACAACGGTTATTGTTATTACGCACTCACCAGAAATTGCGGCTAATGCCAAGAGAATTGTTCATATTCGTGATGGAATTGTAACTTGATAATTTATGAATTTCTTTTCTTATATAAAAGAGGCCTTTGGAACATTGACACAAAATAAGATGCGATCCTTGCTTTCTCTCTTGGGGATTGTTATAGGAATTTCTTCTGTTGTAATATTGACCGCAATAGGAAATGGGATGAAAGCAAGTATTACCAAAGATCTTTGAACTAATCAAAATGTTATCAAAATTCAACAGTGAAAAATTTCTCAATGACCATCTTCTTGGGGTTTTTCTGAAAATTGATCCTCTTCCGCGGATGATCCCTTATCCGAGCCAAGCATAGAGCAAAAAGTGGCGGCAGAAAAAATTTTTTCAAGAGATATGATACAGCTTTTGGAAAAAGTTTTTGCATGAAGAATAAAAGCTATAGTCCCTATCATGACCTTTCGTACTAGTACGCCTACTATTATCATGGGTGAAGAATCATCCGCAGAGATAAAAGTGGTGGAAAATTCTTTTTTTGCAGCTAAAGATATTCAAGCCGAAAGAGGAACTCTTTTTACTCATACACAAATACAAAATCATGAAAATGTTGCCATTATTAGTGCAGATATAGTATCCCTTTTTAAAAATCGTGATCCTATAGGAAAAACAATATATATTAATAATAGTGCGTTTACTATCATTGGCATTCTTCCAAAAACCAATGATTATATGATTAGCGGAATTTATATTCCTTTTGTTACCGCCACTAAACGTTTTGGTCCACAAAAAATAGAATCTATAGATGTATATGCTCAAGATGCTGATATGGTTGAGGTCTTGCAAAAAGATTTGTGATATTTTTTAATGAAATATTCTGGTGCATTTGATCCAACGGAATTGAATTTCAATCTTTTTAGCAATAAAAAAGCCATAGAATCATATATGAAGGCAATTAATTCTATTGCATTGTTTGTATCGGGTATTGCGGCCATTTCATTATTGGTTGGAGGAATTGGTATTATGAATATTATGCTAGTATCAGTAACTGAACGTACGCGAGAAATTGGTATACGTAAGGCAATTGGTGCCAAGCGACGAGATATAGTATTTCAATTTTTAACAGAATCTGCTATATTATCGTGAGTTGGAGGAATTGTGGCAATAATATTTTCATATATAGTTGGTGCTATTATTCATATGCTTTTTGAGCAGATAAATCCGCTTATTACTGTAGATATCATAATATTGGCAACCTCTTTTTCTATGATTATAGGTGTGGTGTTTGGACTTTTGCCAGCCTGGAAAGCAGCTAAAATGGATGCTATTGAAGCACTTCGTTTTGAATAAAAAAATCTCAAAAATTTTTGAGATTTTTTTATTCTATCCAAAATTCCCAGTTTTTCACTTTTAGTATTTATTTATTTAAAAAACTATTGTATGATTGGGGAATGTGTAATAAATATGAATTTTTAGAAAAATTTTTTAAAAAATAAAAAATATACAATCTATCATAAATACTCATTTTATGCTGACTTTAAAAAAGTCAGCAATAGTTTCAAGTAAA
>JBHBSX010000159.1:0-2530 GCA_041779175.1 Candidatus Altimarinota bacterium
ACTGTTAGAAAAATCCTAATAGTTCAAAATTTTATCTTTTATTAAAAATTTTATGCAAACAGATTTTTTAGAAAACTATTCAGGTGGATTTGATTTGCCTGACTCTCGTGATTACACCGCCGACGAACTTGATGGATTTGGTGGAAATTCGGCGGAAAATCTGCCAAAAAAATTTTTCTTGCAAAATGTTGTTAATCACGAGCAAGGAAATATCGGAGCTTGTACACTTTTTGGCTCTGTTAATGCTTTTAATGAAACGGCTAAAAATATTAAAATTTCTCTTGATAGAACTTGGGAAATCTGGGCGGAAGCAAAAAAACGATGAGCTACTGATAATAATGGTTGGTATTTGCAATTCGCCCTGCAACTTCTCAAAGATTTAGGCGAAATAAAAGGATACATTCGCCTCGATCTTGCAGGATTTGCTAGTGCTGAAAAAATTAAAAAAGCCCTTGTGCAAGGTAAGGCAGTCGTAACTGGTGTTGCAAAATGAAATTGGTCGGAAATTATCAAGACTCACGAATATAAAAAGACGAACAGAAACTCTGGACATATTTTTGATATTGTTTGATATGACGATGATTATGAGTTTGCTGATGGTGAAAAATGAGGATTTTATGTGGAGAATTCTTGGGGAAATAAATGATATTTTTGGTTTAAATATGCTGATATTGGAGAATTATATTCGCAATATATTTTTGAAGATGTTGCGGAAATAAAAAAAGTCCGTAAAAATGCGAACCTACAAAAAGCATTTGAGCATAAAATCTGGAATGAGGAACGACCTACTGATAAAGCAACGGCAAGTGAGATTAGAGTTATGGTTAATAGAGCCTTAAATCTTGGAGATAATTATGTGTGGCTAAGAAAAATGATACATCACCTCGTAAATGATAAAATTATTCGTGGAAAAATTTTGAATGTTTTCGCAGGTCGTGATTATGACAAAGCAAGTGATGAAGAATTTGCTATTATGTTTAGTCGGGCGGTTACTCGTAATGCTAATCTGAATGAGTTAGTGCTGACGAGAGAACAGGTGGCGGAAGTTGTGGGAAGAGATTTTTTGTAAAAAATTTTATAAAATAAAAACACTACATTTTGTGGTGTTTTTTATTATCTTGAAATCTCCATTAAAAATAAATCAAGTCACATTCATCGTAAAATTACTCGAAGAATTATCAAAATTGCATAAATTCTGAAACAAGTATCAATAAATAAGATAATTCCCATGATGTTTTTGTGTCTTGAGCGAAATTCTGCCATACAACTTGTGGTGGATTTTTTTGGATTCGCCTTGCTTCTCTCGATAAATTCTTCTAATACAGAATAGGCTGGCATTGAAAGAATTTTGTATAAAAATTGAAGTTGTGTGACATTATTTTCCGGCGAAAATGGGGAAGAAAAATCGTCTTCGGTAGCATTTTCTTTGTCTTTTGTTTGCGGTTTTGTCATCTAAAATAAAAATAAATAATTATATGGATAAAGTCGTGATAATCTTACACTCATTGCATCAGTAGAAACCTCAAACATAAATGCCATATCTTCTTTTGTATAATTTTTTAAAACCATAGTTTCCACTGAAGTTTTTGGCATCAAAAGCTCTCCGGCAATATCATTTGCTTCGATTTCCATTGCTTTATTTTCTTCGGGAATTTCTTCTGAACGAAATAATTTATCAGAAATAGTATCATTTTTTTGAAAAAATCTTGCTGAATGAGAACCTGCTAAAAAAGAAATATAATGCCCGAGTTCGTGTGCAAGAGTAAATCGTTTGCGTTCGGGAGAATGAAATTTATTGATAACAATTTCAAATTTTCCGTTTTCATTTTTTGAAATATATCCACTGATAGAAGCATCGTCAAAAACCGCCTCGTACAAATCGATGTCCAAGGCGCGAGCAAGTCGGTATAAATTAAGTTTATAATTCTCATAGTACTCTGCTCAAACAATTTCTTTAATTTTTTCGATATTTGCACTATTACCTGCTCCAAATGTTACATTCAGATTTGAGAGCCAATAAAATGGCTCTTTTTCTTTTATTTTAAGCGATTTTTGCTCGTCTACTTGGAGTTCGATAATTGAATTACGAATAATCAACCCTTTTGTTACACTATCGGCTGTTTTGTAGGTTACAATCAGGTTTCTTGCGAGTTCGATAATTTTTTGGAATTTTTCTATATCAGCCAACCCAAGTGCTGATAATTTTTGTAAATTTTCGGTAGCAAGATATCTTTCTTTTTTTATTTCTGCCATTTGAGCATCATACATATCTGCTGAAAATTTTCCTTCAGCAAAAAATTTGGCAATATTAAATTCCCTTTGTTCAAGGTTTTTTAATTGCTTTTCATGTATCATTTTTTCTTCAATAATCGCTTTGTATTCAACGAGTATTGTGTTTTGTATATATTTCTGCACTTCAATAACAACTTCATCAGGTAGTATCCATTTTTCTATATTTTTTTCACACTTCTTAAAAATCTCATTCTCTGAGATTTTTATTTTCCAACCATTATTATGGTAGTACACATAC